>NZ_DEVJ01000020.1:0-63040 GCF_002362875.1 Empedobacter sp. UBA3239
CGATCAATTCATGATTAGACGTAATTATGCTAAAAGCTTATTAAGAATAAAAACGAGGATACTAAAAAAAATACTAACGATTACTATTATTCAATCAATAAACAGAAACCAAAATAGAAATATTAACAACTTAAAAATTAATATTACCTAAATGCACTACGGGTTTATATAGAATAAAATTTCTTTCATAAGGAATAAAAACAACTGGTAAAAAAGAATGAGAAAATTCAAAATTCACATTCATTATTATTCTATTCGAACCTCCATTCACCTCTTTAAATCGTTCAGTAATATCTACTCCTTCAATTGTTATTTTAGGAATTAACAACTCTCTTCCACTGTTTGGTTCATCATAGCCAACAACTTCTAATTTCAAAATCTGATCAAAAGATTCTAATATATCAAAAGGATAGTACATAAATAAAAGTATATCTTTCAAAGATATAACTAAATTCAATGACTCTCTTTTCTCTTTTTCCTAAGATGTAAAATTCCTTTGATTGGATTATAAATCATAATAAAAACCATCATTACAATTCCAAAATAAAATAATGTTCTAAAAATTTGAATATCTGCAATCAACAAAGCTTGGTTATACAATTGAGATTTTAGATTGGTCGCTGTCAAACTGATCGATTCATTTACTAAATGAGTTGTATTGTGTTTATTGAATAAGTTATTCCATTGTTCTTGAAAAATTGTATTGGTAATATCTAGATTTTTCGTCATCAAAAATTGATGTTTAGTCGTCAAGAAAAGAATTGCATTTTGCATAATCGAAAAACTAATTGTCGACGACCAATAACGCATTGCGACTGCTGCTTGCATAGTATTCATAGAAAAATTAGCGTGTATAGAACATACCATATATTGCAAAATTGGCGCAAACAACATTCCTTGTCCCATTCCTTCCATCAATAATGGCGGAATAACTGCATTCGGACGAGTATCTGGAACCAAAATGTAACTAAACCACAACATAGCAAACGTTAAACAAAAAAAACCTCCAAAAAACACATACTTATATTGCGTTTGAAATTGTGTGATGATGTAATAAGCAAACAATGCTCCTATGTAAATTCCGGCACAATTATAATATTGTATTTGCAAAACAAACTCCCAATTCCATTTCCAAACAACATTCATCAATTGATAAATGTTACTCATGCTCGATTTGAAAATATAAAATGTAAAAAACAAAAACATACCTACAATAACTCTTTCGGAACGAAGAATCTCGAAATGAAAAATCGGTTTTTTAGACGTTAATTGTTGCAAAATAAATAAGCCTGAAAAAATAAACATTGCAGCAAACGCAATAACGATATAAAGCGATTCGAACCAATAATATCTTTTACCATAAATCAATAAAAAAGCTCCTGCTATTAATGACATCATCATCAAAAAATAACCCGCCAAATTTAACTGATACAATGGTTTTTTGGGATACAATCTACCATGACTAAAGAGAAAAACATAAATCAATAATGATAAAACATGAAAAAAGATGACAGTATAAATTACCATATTGAAATTATAATTTTCGATGGCAAATTTTACAATAGAAGTCGTGTATTTATCAGCCGTCATCATAAATCCATACAAAAACGTATTCCCTAATAATCGTCCATATTCGCCTTTTATACGCGACATAATTAGCGGAACAATAATACATCCTTCGAGATAAGATGTTGTTCCTTGTATCACACGAAGTAAATAAATCAATTGCGTATTTGTTGTCAACGAAATTATTAACATTAATACAATATTGATAATAGTCATAAACAATAAATAAGAACGAATATTAAAGAACTGAAAAAGCCGTTCGTTAATAAAAAGTCCACAAACAATTGTGGCGTAAGCCAAAGAAAAAATGAATTGTAAATCGTCTACATCAACATCTAGAAATGAAGCTGTAAATGTACTATTCATATTGAAAAGTGAGAGAATCATCACATGCGGAATCAACGCGGCAATGAGAATTGGAAGTACCAATTTTTCTGGTATCCATTTCTTGAAAATGGGATGTTGATTGTGCATTGAGTTATTTATTCAATTTTACAATCAAGTTCAAAACATTCATTCGAAAGTTTGTCTAATTAAAAATATTTTATTGATTTCGTGATTATCTTACCTAAAAAGTAAAAAAGGGAAGCTGCCTGAGAAAAGTCAAAAGGCTAAAATGTGATTCTGAATAATAAATCGTTAAAATACGATGATTCATTTTTATAAAACCATAACAAATTTAAAATCAATAAAATACAACTAATATTTATTAAAACAATTAATCATTTTTCGTTTGATTTATTTTGATGGCAAAAGTAAGTGCTGTCTCAGAAAAACAAGTTGATTATTTGAGAATATAATTTGTTCATTTACGCCATTTTTAAATTTAAAAAACTTTAAACTATCTCCTTTTTATCGAATAATTTTGATAAAATATTCATTTTTAAAAATTTGTTATAAAAAAAACGTACTTGATTCTATTAAATCAAATACGCCAATTAAATAAAAAAGTAATATATAAAAATTATTTTAACGATGTAAAAGTCTATTTTTTATCGGTTGATAAAGAATTACAAAAATCGCAGCGATAATTCCCACAACAAACAATGTTCGGAAAATCTCAATATTACTAACCAACAAAGCTTGGTTATACAATTTTGCTTTTAAAGCTGCGGCAGTAATACTTTCTGCTTCTTTTGGAAGATGACTCGCAATATTTTTATTGAACAAATTATTCCATTGTTGTTGGAAAATCGGACTCGTTTTGTCTAAATTTTTGGTCATCAAAAATTGATGTTTAGTCGTCAAGTATAAAATTGCATTTTGCATCAGCGAAAAACCAATTGTTGTCGTCCAAAAACGAATCGCCGTACCTGCTTGCGCCGCACTACCAGTAATAGAAGGATGTACAGAACCTGTAATATACAACACTAATGGCGTAAAAATAACACCTTGCGCAATTCCTTCTAACATCAACGTTGGCGCTATTGCCTCGACTTTTGTATCTGGATAAAACAAGTGACTAAACCACAACATGCTCATGGCTAAAAGTACAAATCCAAGAAAAAATATTTTTCTAAAATCAATTTTATTTTTAACCATGAAAAATGAAAATACAATACCAATGATGGAACCTGCAACATTAAAATATTGAATCTGCAACACATATTCCCATTGCCATTTCCAAACTGTTGACATGACTTGGTAAATATTGCTCATCCCAGCACGTAAAGTATAGAAAACAAAAAACATTAATATTCCTAAAATGACACGTTCTGATTTGAAAATCTCAAAATGAAACAAAGGTCGTTTGGCTGTTTTTTGATGCAATAAAAATAAACCACTAAAAACGAGTGTTGATGCAAATGCTATGATAATAATTGGCGATTCGAACCAATAATATTTTTTTCCATAAATCAAGAAAAATGCACCAGAAATTAGGGAAATAATCATCAAGAAAATTCCGCCTAAATTTAATTGATACAATGGTTTTTTAGGAAACATTCTGTTGTGATTAAAGAAAAATACATAAATAATTAATGCAACAACATGAAAACTCATAATCGTATACACCATCATATTGTGGTTATAATTCTCAATCGCAAACTTCACAATTGAAGTCGTAAATTTATCACCTGTTAACATTACGCCGTACAAAAACGAATAAGCAATCAATTTTGAATGTTCACTTTTAATATTCGACATAATGATTGGCAACAAAATACAACCTTCGAAAAGCGATAAAGGTCCTTGAATAAAACGCAGAATCAAAATCAATTCTGTATTTGTAGTTAATGTCATTCCAAACAATACCAAAATGTTAAGCATGGTCATTGTTAGCAAATAACTTCTGATATTGAAAAAGTGAAAAAATCGAACGTGAATAAATAAGCCACAAACAATAGTGGCATACGCCATCGAAAAAAGGAACTGCAAATCGTCGACCTCCAAATCCAAAAATGATGCTGTAAACGTACTATTCATGTTGAATATCGTCAAAATCATCAAGTGTGGAAATAGCGCAAGGATAAAAATTGGCACAACCAATTTTTGCGGAACCCATTTATTAAATATTGAATTTTGTTGTGACATTTATTTAATTTACTTTTTCTGCGGAAACATTTACATTCATTCCGGTACGTAATTTTTCGTTGTTTTTAGACTCTTTCAGAATTATTTTTACAGGAAAACGTTGTTCAATTTTCACGAAGTTTCCTGTAGCATTATCAGGTTTAATCAAAGCAAACTCAGACCCAGAAGCTGGCGAAAGTGATTCAATTTTTCCTTCAAACTCAATGTATTTGTAGGCATCAGCTTTTATAATAACTGGTTGATCCAAATCGATTTCTCCAATTTGCGTTTCTTTAAAATTTGCAACAATCCATTTCTCTTTCGAAACCACTTGCACCAAAGCTTGTCCTTCTTTTATTAACTGACCTTCTTGTATATTTTTTGTTCCAACCCAACCATCGTAAGGCGCCACAACATAAGTATATGAGAGAATAAGTTTGGCATCATTCAATTGGGCTTTTCGTTGTAAAATTTGAGTTTTTGCAGGCGCAACTTTTGTTTGTTCAGCAGACGCACTAACATTCACTGCATTACGTTGTTGTTCCAAAGCACTCAAACTTGCTTTTGCTTGTTTATATTTTGCTTCAACTTCTTCAAATTGTTGCACGGTTGCAGCATCTTCTTGCACTAAATTTTTGAAACGATTATAATCTTTTTCCGTTCTCCAAACTTCTATTTTAGCAGCTTCTATATTTGCATTAACAATATTAACATCACTCGATTTTGTATCTACCGCTTTTTCGTACGTTAAAACAGATTGCGAAGTCGATTCTAAATTTGCTTCAGCAATATCAATCTGGTTCTGAAATTCTCTATTGTCAATCACAACAAGCGTATCACCTCTGTGTACAAATTGATTTTCTTCGAAATTTACTTTTTTGATAAAACCAGAAACTTTACTCGAAACTGGTGTAATATATTGTCGCACTTGCGCATCATTTGTATTGACATGTGAACTCGAAAAGAAATAAAACCAAGCCACTGCAGTGATTCCTATGATAATAAAAATCCAAGCAATCGCCGAAAGCGTTCTATTCATTCGTTTTTCTCCTTTTGTCTGTTGTTTTCCCATTTTTATAAGTTTCCTAAAATGTATTGTAATTGATAGTATTTTAATTGTTTGTTGATTTGTAATGAAATCAAATTCGATTGAGCCTCTAAATAAGCGTTATCCGCATCGATAAGTTCTGTAATCAAACTCAATTTGTTGACATATTTTGTTCTAACAATTCGATAATTTTCTTTGGATTGACCAATTGCTTCTTCCGCAATTTTTATTTTATCGATCGATTCTTCTAATCGTTTATTCGCTGCAAAAACATCATGTCGAATTTGTTCTTCTTTCTCTTCTATTTCTAATTTTGCAATTGAAATGTTACGATCTGCGATTTGCATTTTTTGTTTATTCTTGAAAAAATTACTCAATGGAATCGAAACATTTACACCAACAGAACCAAATCTGTACAAATATTCTTCTGGAGGAAAAAACATAAAGTTTGGATAATTATATCCATATTCCGCACCAGCAGTTATTTTTGGTAATGTATTGGATTTGGTAATTTTCTTATCAATTTCTTTCAAATTCAAATCATCTTTCGCAATTTTCAAACTTTCACTTTGATCCATTGCTTCCAAAATCATTTCATCAACTAACCCCAAATGCTCTTCATTTGTAAACAAATCATAAGTATCAATATGCATTTCTTGATTTTCTGGTAAAGCCAAAATTGTTTTGATTTGATGTTCGATAATCGAAATTTCATTCGCCAATTCTGTAAAAGACATTTTATGATTTGACAATTGCAATTCTGTTCTCAAAACTTCATTATACGTTACCAACCCATTTTTTTTCAAGGATTCTGTTTGTTTTATCACAACCGAATCTTCTCTCATTTTATCCGAAATCAACTTTTGTTGCTCTTGTAAATGCAACGCTTGTAAATAAGCTGTGATAATTTGCATTCTCAATTCTCGCTCATCTTTTCGAACTTGCAGTTTCGAAATATTAGTTTCTATTTCAGATTTTTTCTCATCATTTTTTAATTTACCACCTAAATAAATTGGGATTTCTGCCGAAAGTGTAAAATCGTATTTCACTCGAGGAACAGCATATTTTGTAGAAGGTTTTAAAAAACCGTCTTCATATTGGCGTAAATTACTCAAAACATGAAAACCAGTATGAAAGTCTACATCTGGCAATTTCTCATTTTTAAGATCTTTCTCTTTTAATTCAGCAATATTAGTTTTTAAAGCGCTAATTTGTAATTTTTTATTATTTTGAAGTCCAATTTCAATTGCTTTGCTTAATTTCAGTTGGTTATAGTCTATTTCATTTTGAGCATAACTCAACCCACTCAGCATTAACAACAATGTAAGCAACTGATATTTAACGAATTTAAATATCATTTTGTATTATTTATAAGTCTGTTATTGATTTTTAGTGATGCAAAGTTACATTCAAAACACCTTTACCCTCTTGATAAAAAAAGAAAATAATTTGCTCATTTACGCCAAAATAAAGTAATTTGCAAAAGCAAAATATTTCACTTTATAAAAGTATAAAACAATGTTGTTTGATCAGTTTTTTTTTAACGAAGTTGACAAATCTAAAGTCCATTTTTACATACAACATGCACATTTAGATACGATAGGAACGCGCGTACATGAACACAAAAAAGCACAATTATTATATGCAGAAGGCGGAATTGTACATGTTTTTGTAAACGACAAACATTGGTATTTGCCTGCGCGTTGTTTTATGTGGATTCCTGCAAATACGCCACATTCTATCTTAACGAATAGTAAAACAGGCGATTTGTATAACTTTTATTTCAAGACCGAAAAAGAAGAAAACGATTTTTATTCGATTACAAATATTTATTACACGAATGAGTTGTTAAGGGAAATGATTTTGTACACCAAAAATTGGAGTGGATCAATTTCGGAAAAAGATCCTGCAAAATATGATTTTGTAAAAGCCATACGATCTATTTTGCCCGAAATGGAATCGAACAAATTGCCCGCTTTTATTCAGCATCCATTTCCAAAAGATCAGAAACTGATCGATATTGCTCGATTTTTGATGAAAAATATCGAAAAAAACTATACAATAGATGAAGTTGCGCAACAATTTGGTTTGAGCACACGAACATTATCTCGAAAATTCAAAGATAATATGGGAATGAATTATGTTCGATTTTTACGCGCATTACGTATCACAAAATCATTGGAATTGATTGCTGAAAATAAATACAATATGTACGAAATCGCAATGTTAGTTGGATATAATTCGTTGTCATCTTTCAGTAATATTTTTCAGAAAGTTTCAGGAATTCGACCAACAGAATATGCGCAATTATTACACACAAAAAAACAATAACTTAAGATAAAAACTATGATTATTAAAGCTTTTGCCGGAAGTAACAGCTCTACTTCTATCAATAAACAACTCGTAACTTATGCTTCTTCTTTATTAAACAAAGATCAAATTGAGATTTTAGATTTAGATGACTTTGATATCCCTACTTTTGATATTGATATAGAAAAAGAACAAGGTTTTTCTGATGAAGTAAAACGATTTTATCAAAAACTTGTTGATTCTGATATTTTGCTTATTTCATTAGCAGAACATAATGCTTGCATTACAGCAGTTTTTAAAAGCTATATGGATTGGTGCTCAAGAATTAATTATAAATTTCTTGAAGGAAAAAAGGTCTTCGTTATGAGTACATCTCCTGGTGGTTATGGAGCTAAAAACTCTTTAGAAATAGGATCTAAATTAATTACAAAATTAGGAGGTGACATTTTAGTCGATTTCTCTTTGCCTAAATTCAATGAAAATTTTGCAGAAGGTAAAATCACTAATGAAGAATTAAACAGAGAATTGATTCTTAAAATTGATGAATTTAGAAAAAAAATATAAGTTTTTATCTTTTCCTAACATAGGTCAATAAAATTTATGGTTGCTTACAATAACTTTGCTTCATCAAAAATGAAAATACTCAAGTAAGAATATGAAAATTTTAGCTTTCGCTGGTAGTAACAGCAAAAAATCAATTAATAAAGAATTATTAAATTATACTTTAAATCAAATCGAAAATGCAGAAATCGATTTAGTTGACATCAATGATTTCGAGATGCCTATCTATTCTATTGATCGTCAATTAGAAAATGGTTTTCCGCAAGAAGCACAGGATTTTTACAATAAAATCAAAGATGCAGAAGGTATTGTAATTTCTTTGGCTGAACACAATGGAAACTTTTCTGTTGCTTTGAAAAATATTTTGGATTGGGTTTCTCGTATCGAAATGCCATATTTGAAAGATAAAAAAGTGTTGTTATTAAGTACATCTCCAGGTGCTTATGGTGGAGGAAATGTAATGGAAGTTGCAACAAAATATTTTGGAATGTTTGCAAGTGGAGAAATTGTAGCAAGCACGACTTTCCCATCTTTCAACGATAATTTCCAAAATAGTGAAATTGTAAATGAAGAATTAAAAAATAAAGTATTAGCGCAAGTTAATATCTTTCAAGAAGCTTTAACTACTGTTGATGCTTAATTGAAAATGTATGTATTGGAAAAAGGTCTTTCGTATGAAAGACCTTTTTTATTATCAATTTAATTTACGTTTATCTCGTAGGTGATATCAATCCCTCCATTTGCAAGCATATCATGTACACTACAATACTTCTTAACCGCTAATTCAGCAGCTTTATTTGCTTTATCTAAATCAATATTTCCTTTTAAGAAAAATTTGATATGAATATTCGTGAAAATATTTGGAATTTCATCTCGACGCTGACCTTCAACCTCAACTTTAATATCTTCAATTTCTTGGCGTTGTTTCTTCAATATTTCATTCAAATCAAAAACACTACAACTTCCCAAAGCAATCAAAACCAACTCCATTGGACGAACTCCTTTTCCTTCTCCTCCAATCGATTCTGGTCCATCAATATTTACTTTTACCGAAGAACTTGGCGCTGTCGCTTCATAGTGAGAAGCCTGATTTACTCTATTTAATTCAATTTTCATCTTATTTCTTTTAAAGTATAAAAATAATCATTCTCAAAAGATTTACTCTAATATTTGATTGAATAATGATTTTCTGAACAAATTTTCGCTAAATTTAAATTCAATTATAGAAAATTTACCACAAATAAATAGTATTGTATATTTTGAAATTCAAGCAAATAATCCGCAGAAATGCATGACCTTTTATGAAAATGTTTTCGGATGGAGTTTTGTAAAACAAGAAGATTTACCACTCGAATATTATCGTATCAATACATCTGGAATGGAAGGTGGAATGTTTAAGCGTCCTGCCGAAACACCTCCTCTAAATTGCGGTACAAATGCTTTTACATGTACCATGGAAGTAGAAAATTTTGATAAAACAGCTCAAAAAATCCTTGAAAACGGAGGAATAATAGCTATGCCAAAATTTGCAATTCCTGGAATGTGTTGGCAAGGTTATTTTTTGGATACAGATAACAATGTTTTTGGAATCTTTGAAGTTGATAGACACGCGAAATAAAACTAAAACCCACCAATATGAAACAATTTATTTTTCTTCTTTTATTTATTTTTTCGATAAATTCTTGCGAATCAACTAAAACTTCTGCTGATAAACCAAGTTTTGATTTTTTGGTTGGAGAATGGATTAGGACGAATGAAAAACCTGATCGAAAAACGTATGAAAACTGGAAAAAAGTTGATAAAAACACTTTTTTAGGTTGCGGGTTTACAATCAAAAATAATGATACAATTTCGCAGGAACATCTTACTATCACAAAGATTAATGATAAATGGATATTGAAAGTTAACTTGGACAAAACTAAAAACGAGACAACTGATTTTGAATTGATCAATTCTGATAAAAATTCGTTTACATTAGAAAATCAAGAGAATGATTTTCCTAAACTTATCAAATATTGGAAAATTGGTAATCAGTTAAAAGCTGAGATTAGTAATGATGAATCAAGTAAAATTGCGTTCGATTTCGAAAAAGTAAAGAAATAATTAAGCAACATTTGTGATCATCGCGTAAGCAAACGTTAGAACAGATAAAATAGTTCCGATCATAAAAATTGTGTACGTAATGCTTAACAAACGATATTTACGTTCCAAGATTTTTCCTAAATAATACAAATCTCTTGTCAAAGACGTGTATACATAGTCGCGGTCTTTCATCAGTTCTTGCATAGCATCCTCGTAAGCATCAAGCGACATTTGATAAAAATTACCAAAGAAAAGCAAATTCACTTTTTTGTTTTTGATATCTTCTTCGTTAAAACTTTCGTATGTTACATTTGGTTTAGTTGCTAAAATTGCAAAAATAATTGAAACAACACTTGATAAAAGCATTACGATTGAAGGTAAAAGTAAATACTCATTCTTTGGACTTCCTAATTTTGGAACCAAAGTAGAAAGTGCAATCGAAATCACGATCGCGTTTACAGACAATAATATATTAGCTTTACTATCGGCAATATCACTTAAACGAGTATGATTGTTCAACGTTACACGAAAAAGTGTATCAACACCACGATCTGGTTGTTGAATCTTATCGTTTTTCTTTTTCTTGATTTCATACTTATTAGGAATATCACCAATCAATTCAATCTCTTTGATTTTATTTTGTGTAAAGATCAAATTTTCTTCTTTTCCTTTCTGCCAAAGCTTTTTTGCAGCATCCGTATAAAAATGATGAACCTTTAAAAAAAAATTTCTATTCTCTACATGCCATTCGTAATCAGAAAATTCTTTATGACATATTTTAGCAATTTCATCACGTAATAATTCAGAAATTTTAGGATATTCAGTTTGTCCTAAATGATAGTTATCTGCATCTTTTACAATTGCTTCTCCAATATTTTTCGGAACATTATTTAGCGCTGTGATTAAAATATAATCTTGAACTTCTTTGATGTAATTTTCGTCAAAATTATGCTCGCTCAAATATTGTTTTGCAATATTTGCACTTTCACTTTCATGACCTTGCACGGTTTTTGTATATCCCGTATCATGAAACCAACCAGCAATTAATAATTTCTCTTGTAAATCTGTAGAGATTTGTTCCTCCGCGCTCAAAGTTTTTATAGCTTCTACAACTTTTACAGTATGCATAAAATTATGATACGTAAAATCTAAAGAAAGATTATCTTTGAACAGATTGAAAACATAGTTTTCTAAATTTAATAACAATTGGTTCATCACAAGTTTTTAACGCTTAAATGTATGAAATTATTACCAACACTGAACAACAAAAAATTGAATTATCCTTTTTTGGCTTTAGTAGGTTCTTGCCTTTATATGACATCTTGCGCTACGCAACATCCTCAATATGGTAGAAACATTAAGACAGAAAAAGTACAAAATGTAGAAGGAAATAAAATTCAATCTATCTATTTAATAGGCGATGCAGGAGATCTTGATCAACCAAAAAATAAACAAAATTTAGAAATTTTAAAGAATCAATTAGCGAAAGCTGACTCTTCTTCTTATCTTTTCTTTTTAGGTGATAATGTTTACGAAAATGGAATTGTAACGGATTCTACAAAAGCTGAATATACAACAAGTAGAGAGAAACTTCAATTTCAGATTGATTTAGCGAAAGAATTTAAAGGAAAAACCCTTTTTATTCCAGGAAATCATGATTGGCGAAATGGTGTAAAAGGATTAAAAGAACAAGAAAAATTAGTCAAAAAACAATTGGGTAATAAAAAATCATTTTTACCAAAAGATGCGTGTCCAATTGATAAAATAAATGTAAATGATAGTATCGGAATTATTGCGATAGATTCTGAATGGTATTTGCAAGATTGGGACAAACATCCTGGTCTAAATGAAAAATGTGATATCAAATCACGAGAAGCTTTCTTCGAAGAATTAGAATCGCAATTGAACAAATATCAAAACAGAACAACTGTTATCACGATGCATCATCCGTTATATTCGAACGGAACACATGGTGGACAATTTGATTTCAAAAAACAGTTTTATCCATTAGGAGATAATTTCAAAGTTCCATTACCTGTAATCGGATCTTTTATTAATTTATTAAGAAGTACAACAGGTCTTAGTCCTCAAGATGTTAATAATTTCAAATACAGAGAAATGGCTTCTCGTATTGCAACACTAATCGAAAATAGAAATAATGTAATTGTTGTTTCTGGACATGATCACAACTTGCAATACATTCAGCAAAACAATGTCAAACAAATTATCAGCGGTTCTGGTTCTAAAAAAGAATCGGCAAAAGCGGTTGGTAAAAACGATTTTTCTTACGGAGATAATGGTTTTGTTGTCTTAGATTTGTATGATAATGGTCCTTCTAAAGCTAATTTCTATGGTTTTAAAGACGGTGGAATCGAATTATTATTAGCAAAACAAATTACAGAAAAGAAAAAGGAATATTTGGCTCAAGTTTATGATGATAAAAAAATGCCAAAAACGAAAGAAACAAGTGTATATCCATTAGACGTTACACGTAAATCTGATCCGTATAAATTCTTTTTTGGTCGTCATTATCGTCGAACATATGGACAAACAATTACTGCTAATACTGTTAATTTAAGCCAACTAAATGGAGGTTTAACCCCTGTTAGAATGGGTGGTGGACATCAAACGCAAAGTTTACGATTGGCAAATGCAAAAGGTGAAGAATACAATATGCGCTCGGTGAAGAAAAGTGCCACGCAATTTATTCAGCAAGTAGCATTTAAAAATAAATATGTTGCAGATGAATTTGAAGATTCGTTCACAGAGAAATTTTTGATGGATTTCTATACAACCAATCATCCATATTATCCATTAACAGTTGCTAATTTGATGAAACCAATCAATATTATGCATTCTACGCCAAAATTATATTATGTTCCGAAACAAGAAGCCTTGAAAGCATATAATGAAAATTTTGGTGATGAATTATACATGATAGAAGAACGACCAATGTCTGGATATCAAGACGGTGTTTTCGGAAAACCAAAACATATTGTTAGCACAGATGATATGTTGGCTGCGATTCACAAAAACAAAGATGTTGTCGTGGAAAAACAAGCCTACATTCGTGCACGACTTTTTGATATGTTAGTTGGTGATTGGGATCGACATTCTGATCAATGGCGTTGGGGCGTTTACAAAGAAAATAATCAAACTGTTTACAAACCAATTCCACGTGATAGAGACCAAGCATTTCCACGTTATGACGGACTTTTCTTTCATTTGATTATGAAAATTCCTCCGCTTAGACATATGCAAGATTACAAAGATGATATCAAAAATGTAAAATGGTTCAACAGAGAACCTTACCCTTTGGATTTAGCCATTTTAGAATCATCCGATCTTGATTTATGGAAAAAAGAAGCAAAATATATTCAAGATAATTTGAGTGATGATTATATCAAACAATCATTTGAATTAATTCCTGAAGAAACAAAACAAGAATATGATCAAGAAGTGATTAATAATCTTATTGCCCGAAAATCTAAATTAGAAAAATTTGCTGAAGAATATAATAAAGTTCTTCGCAAATTAGTTATTCTGAAAGGAACAGACGAAGATGAAGATTTTGTGATCACTCGTTTACCAAAGGGAAAAACAAATGTAAAAATCTATTCAGGACAAGATCGAACTTTAATTCTTGATGAAGATTTTAATAAAAAAGAAACAAAAGAAATTCGTTTATATGGATTAAACGGAAAAGATAAATTCAAGGTTGAAGGAAAGCCAAATAACGCTATTTTAGTTCGTATTATTGGTGGAATAGATGACGATATATACGAAGTAAAGCGTTCTGCAAAAGTAAAAGTATATGATTACGCTAACGGAAGCGATGCATCTGAATCTACCTTTTTAACATCGAAAAATTTTGTCAACGATTACGAAGTTAATACATACGATTACAAACAACCGATGTATAATTTCTTTACTATGTTACCTAATATTGGCTACAATCCTGATGACGGAATAAAAATTGGTTTATCGCCAACCTACACTGTCAACGGTTTTGATCGTAAACCATATTCGCAACGTCACAATTTGCAAATAAGTTATTATTTTGCGACAGGCGGTTGGGATGCCAAATATAAAGGAACGTTTACAAAAGCTTTGGGTAAATGGAATTTAGATCTTAATGCAGCTTACACGAGCCCAACTTATAGTACAAATTTCTTTGGTTTAGGAAACGAGACCATGAATAATCAAGAAGAAATTGGAATGGATTATAACCGTGTTCGATTAGAAAGTTATAGCATTGGACCGTCTATTTTCAAGATTATGAATAACAATGGTCGTTTAGATTTTTCTGCAATTTATAGTTACAAAAAAATTGAAGAGAATAAAGATCGTATTGTCGAAGATTTCCCATCAATTAATAGAGACGTTTTCAAAGGACAACATTTCGGAGAAATTGGAGCTAAATATTTGTTCAAAAATTACGATAACGAATCATTACCAAAATTAGGCATGACATTTTTAGCTAATGCGAAATGGATTTCTAACTTGACAGATTTTGAACGTAATCATTTTTACACAGAACTTAACTTAGGTTTCACACACAAAATCTCTGCAAATGGAAGATTAACAGTTGCTTCTATGCTAAAAGGTAAAGCAGTTTGGGGTAATTTTATGGAATTCTACCAAATGGCTAATTTAGGTGGAGATCAGGATTTACGTGGTTATCGATTAGGTCGTTTTGCAGGAGACAAAGTTTTCTTACAAACATCTGATTTACGATTTGATGCTTTACGTTTCAAAGCCGTTGTTCCATTACGATTAGGCGTTTTTGTTGGAGCTGATTATGGACGAGTTTGGTTAAACGGAGAAGACTCAAATAAATGGCATTCATCTATGGGTGGCGGACTTTGGATAAACGGAGCACAATCTATTACCGCAACAGTTTCATACTTTAAAGGTGAAGATCCAGGGCGAATCGTTTTTGGATTGAATTTCGGATTTTAACATATAAAAAAATAACCTTCAAAAATTTGAAGGTTATTTTTTTTGTACATATTTCTTGATTGCTTGCATCATATTTATCCACGCATTCTCTGAATGTGAGCGTTCATAATCATCTGCAAAATTTTTTCCTTCAATTGATAGATAAGTAAAATTACCCGAAGATTTTAGATTAAAAATTACTTCAATCTCATGGTCTGTATTATGTTTTTTATAATTATATCGCAAACGTTCATTCTCCATAATAGATGTAATCAAGGCTTCATCTACCAACGTTTCATTATTTTTTTGCGTTACAAATTTTATCTTCTCTCCTACTTTCCATTCGTTACATGTCATTTTTATGTTTTCAAAACATTCATTAAACGCTTGTTCATCTGTCAAAACTTTCCAAATATTTTCGGCAATACTATCTATCGAAATATTAAGCAATACATCATCTTTTTCCATTCTTTATTCTTCTATTTTAGTATATTTTTCGAGTTTATTTTTATAATTAATCGAAACTCTAATTGCTTGCAAACCGCTTATACCCTGCAAATCATCAATTTCCAAATTTTCAACATCTTTTTTCAAAAATTTCTTATCAATTAATAAATTGATATAATTTGAGTATTCTTCTTTTAGAATATCTTCGGTATAAATAATACAAATTTTGTGAGGCAAATTGATTCGTTCATTTGTTCCTTTCACAAAAGCTTTACTCAATCTTTTCTTGATTATTTCATATTTTGCATTGTTATATCCATTAACATCAAAACGTTTCTCATCTAATTTGAACAAAATATCTAAAGTGGTATTCGTTGCAAAAACCAACGAAGCAACCTCAACTTTTAATGGTGTTTTTTTCTGAATTTCTTTGTAAGATTGTTCCAAAGCTATCATCGCTTGTAGTTGCCAATATCTAATTTCTCGAATATTTTGATAGGAAAATTTTTTGAACGGCGCAATACTTCGTCCAACATACAAATTGTAATCAATTCCATCTGTCTTGAAACGCTCATAATAATGCGGAAATACATCTTGAGCATCTTTCTGAAAAGTGTCTAATTTGTTCGACAAAAGTGAATTTGTCATTACAATTGTTTGGTCAAATTTTTTGCGATCTACGTAAAATAATCCCGTTGTAGAATCTAATTTTTTTAGATATTCTTCGATAATCGATTTCTCATCATCCTTTACATATTTGGGAATTTCAGGATGAATATGCAACGTAATGTAATCAAATAATTCACTTTCGAAATAGATTTTATCTACATTATCTATTCGTTGCAAAAAATCAGTCAAATCGTCACTATAATCCAAAAATTTATTCTTTTTTGTACGATTATATAACTCGTTACAAATCAAAATCAAGTAATTAATCTGATTCGTGTAATCCTTTTTTAAACATTGATTTCGAATCACTGACGAATTTCTCACATCCAATTCACCATAAATTGGATATACATTTTGAAAAGAAATCTGCGATTTTTGTTTTGTGTTTCCCGGATGCAATATGTGTTCGCGAGCTTTTTCTCTAAATTTCCAATCTACACTTGGATGCAACGACGTATATTCGGTTTGTATATAAGCATTGATTTGATTCTCAAACTCAACCGTATAGCGATAAATAGATTCTTCTAGAAGAGGCGTGATTTCGCGTAAAAGGTTTGCATTAATTCGATTGAAAACTCCAGCTTCTTTCGAGCCTATTTCTAAAATACCTAAATGAGATTTTCCGTTTTTCAATGGATAAAGAATCAAACTTTTTAGACCAGATTCATTTGCCATTCTCAACATTTTATCTTGTGGAAACTTCTCCAAAGCTGCGTCAATATTAGAAACAACATAATAATCTGATTTCGATATTTTGTTCTCTAAATCAGCACAAAAAACTTCATTTAGTTTTATTTTTTTATGATTATCAATCAGTAAACTATCATTCAATTGTAATAAATGACTAATTTCCAATTGATTTTTATCCGAATTATAAGCTGAAAAACCGACTTCTAAATTATTGATTCTAAAAATAGATTTTAATGCAGAAATAATATCATTTCGAACAATATTAAAAGGTTCTCCATAAGATAATAATTTAGATTTTAAGTTAGAAAGTGCAATTTCAGTCGTATTATCAAAAAATGAAACAAGATTAAACCCTTTTGCAATCCAAGATCCAATTGGAATTTTTCTCATCCACAAAGCTGTATCTTCATAATTATTCAACAACTCTTCAATTTCATCTTCAGTCAATTTAAATTTATCTTCGGATGGATAAATCTGAAAATAATCGTGGTTAATATCAGTCCCAAGGTATGTTCTGTAACCATTTTGATTGTCTATCACCAACTGATTTGATAGATTAAAATCTAAATTTTTATGATAATATTTCGATAAGATGAAGCAACAACAAAACTTATATAATGTATCATAATCTAAATCTTCAAAATTGAATTTTAGTCGTGATTCATTATTATCAATCAACACTTTAAGTCGATCTGTTGCAAAAATAAATTTGTCAGAAAAAGGAAAAGTTATCGCTTTTAAATTATATTTTACAAATGGTTTAGGAATAATTTTCTCAATAATTGGCTCAACATCTTTAATAATTTTCTGAAAATCTTCAAATGTTTCAACACCATCAATCAACTCTGGTCGAGTAGCTTTCAGATATTCTAAAAAAGCTTTAAACTCTCCAAAGTTGTATTCAGATCGTTCTAATTCTTCAATCAGCGATTGGAACGAGTAAATAATTTTGATGGGTAATTTATCGATAAAATTTTCTTTCATATATGATTTAAAAATAACAAAAGACTACTAATAAAGCAGTCTTCAAGTTATTATTTTTTTTAGTCATTATCTTGTAAATACCAAAGTTTCTTCGGTAGAAAGGTTCTCATCAAAACGATAACCATCCACGTCAAATGCTTTCACTTGATCCAAAGTTTCAACTTTATTTTCTGCACAATAACGCGCCATTGCACCACGAGCATGTTTAAAATACATCATGATTTTTTTCAATTCACCGTTTTTGTAATCTTGAAACTCTACATCAATCATCGGAACTTTTAACGATTTTTTATCCAAAACTTTAGCATATTCATTACTTGCTAAATTTAAGATAAATTCTCCTTTTTTTAGTTTCGAATTTAGAAAAGGTGTCAAAATTTCTTTCCAAAAACCATACAAATTTTTCGAACCATGAACATCTAATTTCGAACCCATTTCCAAGCGATACAACATTACTTTATCCGAAGGACGCAACATTCCATAAAGCCCAGATAACAAAAATGCATGTTTATTGAAATAATCAAGTGCTTCGTCGTTTAACGTCTCAGCATTCAAACCTCTATACACTTCACCTTTGAAAGCTAAAGCTGCTGGAATAGCTTGTTTCGCAGTAGGTTTAACATTCCAAACCTGATTACGCTCCACATTCATTTCTGCAATGTCTTTCGAAATTTTCATTAATTTTTCAAGATCAGTTGTACTCATTTCTTTCATAACATCCATAATTTCTTGCGAATGTTCCAAAAATTGAGGTGTCGTTGCTCTCCATTTAGCATTCGTTTCCAAATTCATCATCTTCGCTGGAGAAAGTAATATTTTCATAGTTATTTTCTTAAAAATAAATTATAAATAATCTTCAATATCACCTTTACCTTCACGTAAAACCTCTACTCCATCTGTCATATCAACAACAGTAGACGCAATATTATCTCCATAACCACTATCAATCACAGCATCTACAAGTTTCTCCCATTTTTCAAAAATCAATTCAGGATCTGTTGTATATTCTACAATTTCATCTTCATCATAAATAGAAGTTGAGGCAATAGGATTTCCTAATTTTTCTACAATCATTTGTGGAACAGCATGATCTGGAACACGAATACCAACCGTTTTTTTCCCTTTGTAAGCTACAGGTAAATTGCGCGAAGCATTCATAACAAATGTAAAAGGACCTGGTAGAGCGCGTTTCAAAATTTTGAACGTACTATTATCAATTGGTAAAGTATATTGAGACAAATGGCTTAGATCGTTACAAACAATCGAAAAATGAGATTTTTCTAATTTTACACCTTTCAATCGTGCCAATTTTTCCATTGCTTTAATATTCGTAATATCACATCCTAATCCATACACAGTATCAGAAGGATAAATAATTAAACCTCCATTTTGTAAAATCTTAACCACTTGATCAACCGCTTTTTCTTGTGGATTTTCTGGATGAATTCTGATATAATCTGCCATTTGTAAATCTTTATTCAAAGATACAAAATTGCAATCAATAAAATTCTTTCCTAAATTTTTGTTTTTGATTGGATGATTGAAGAAATTGATATTCTTCTTTAGTTGCATGATATTTTCTTAAAAAACTCCAACTAACAATTTTGTAAGTTCTTGTAAAGAGATGTCAACCATACTAATTTTACAGAAAAATTAAACATGATTTTAGCAGAAAATATAGTAGCCTTTCATCATTATTCTTTAAAAGTAAATGACTTTGAAAAAACATTGAAATTTTATGATTCTTTAGGTTTTGAAGAGGTTCATTCATGGTCATTGCCTTCTTTTAAGTTAAAAAAAGCTGTAATGATTTACAATAAAAATATCAATTGTTACATCGAATTATTTGATAAAGATGCTGAAATTCCAACTCAAGGTAGAAAAAGGCAAGCGGATGATGAATACATTGAAAATTCAATCTTACATATTTGTTTTATGGTAAAAGATGCAGAAAAAGCTCGAGAAGAGGCAATAAAAAATGGAGCTTTTGATTTGAGTAAAGGTGTTCACGAACTTTTATTAAGTAACGATAAAAAACCGGTTAATGTTCGTAATAGTCTTGTTTATAGTCCTAATGGAGAGGTTATTGAATTTTTAGAAAATGTACATTTTTAAATTTTTATAAATCTAATTTATTGATATTTTCTAATAGTGATAAAACTTTATCTCCTTTTGAAGATAACTTATAAATTGATTTTGTTTTATCTTTTTCATTCTCAATCAAATGATCTATTTGCAATTCTTTCAATTGTTTTGTCAAAATTCTATCAGTAAGATTAGGAAATTCTAATTTCAAATCAGAATAACTTTTTGTAGTTTCCTTTAAAGTAAAAATTATTGAAACCTTCCATCTACCAGTGATTAAGGATAAAACCTTGTAAGCGTTACAAAAGTTTTCTAAATATTTATCATTAATAGAATTTGTAGAATTTTCTTTCTTCATAATTGAATGAGATTGAAAAAAAATAAGGCTAAAATTTAATCTTTAGCCTTGTTTTTTTATCTATTTATTCTTCAAAATCTCGTGGAAAACGGTTTGAGCTGAGAAAATTCGGTTCGTTGCTTCATCAATTACGATAGAACGATCAGAATCTAAAACTTCATCAGATACTACTACATTGCGACGAACTGGTAAACAATGCATAAATTTTCCGTTATTTGTCAAATTCATTTTATCCATTGTCACTTCCCAATCCTTATCACCATCATTCGGTTGACCATAATTTTCATAAGAAGACCAGTTTTTTGCATAGACAAAATCAGCATCTTTCAACGCTTCATCTTGATCATAAGCAATCGTTGCTCCATCAGTAAATTTTGGATCTAGCTCCAAACCTTTTGGTTGTACAACTGTAAAATCTACCCAATCTACTTTAGAAAACCATTGCGCAAAAGAATTCGGAACAGCTTGTGGCAAACGACGTGGATGCGGCGCCCAAGTCATCACAACTTTCACTTTCTTTTCAGGTTTTGTCCCAGGCGTATAACCCGTTTTTTCTGCAATTGTAATTAAATCAGCAAAAGATTGTAATGGATGTAATGTTGCACTTTCCAAAGACACAACAGGAACAGAAGATAATTCTTTTACTTTATTGAACATGATTTCGTTATAATCTTCATCACGATCTACTAATTTCGGAAAAGTACGAACGCCTAAAACATCACAATACGCACTCATTACCTGAATTGCTTCTTTGATATGTTCTTGCGAATCTCCGTTCATCACAGCACCATCAGCCATTTCCAATGTCCAAGAATCTGCTCCAGCATTCAAAACCCAAGCATTTGCTCCAAGATTATAAGCCGCTTTAATAGAACTTAGACGTGTACGTAAACTTGGATTAAAAAAAATTAAACCAACTGTTTTATTTTTACCAACTTCTTGTTGAGCAAAAGGATTTGCTTTAATTTCTAAGGCTGTTTTTAGTAATTCGTCGATGTTTTCTACATCATAAACCGAAGTAAATTGTTTCATAATTGAGAAGAATCTTTTGTTTTATTTGTTCTGCAAAATTAGTGGAAACAATCGAGGTTTAAAGAATTATTTTTGCTAATTTTCACTTAAAACAACGTCAATTCATCTTGTGGACCACGAATATCTAAATCTAAATCATTGTTTAATTTCTTAATAAAATATTTGGCTAACATTGGCGATTCTAACTCTAAATTTTGATGAATAAAGAAATACAATTTCTGCAAACCTTCTGCTTTCCAAAGTTTAATTGTTTCAATCCATTCATCCAAACGCTCGTAATCAGATGGAATATTTGCTCCAACAAAACGCACAAAAGCTTCATTCGAAGTCAATCGCATATGCACCATATCTCTCCTACCCGCTGTATCAACAATAATATTTGAAATGTTATGCTTTTCTAATAACGAAACCAATCGATTAAAATTTTCTTCGTTCGAAAACCAATCTTCATGACGAAGTTCTACAGCTAACGGATAACCTTTCGGAAAATTTTGAATGAAATTTTCTAATTTTTCAAAATCTTTTGGAGCAAAATTTTCGTGCATTTGTAAGAAAATCATTCCTAATTTTTCTTCAAATAACGCAACTGCATCCAAATATTGATTCAATTTATCTGTCACATTTTGCAATCGTCCATAATGACTAATACTTTGTGGAATTTTCGGGAAAAATTTAAAATCTTTTGGAGTTTTATTTACCCAAGTTTCGACATTTTCTTTACTTGGCG
Organism: Empedobacter sp. UBA3239; assembly: GCF_002362875.1. Lineage (NCBI taxonomy): Bacteria > Pseudomonadati > Bacteroidota > Flavobacteriia > Flavobacteriales > Weeksellaceae > Empedobacter > Empedobacter sp. UBA3239. The sequence goes on from NZ_DEVJ01000020.1 coordinate 22,012, forward strand.
AACGATAATATGTCGCATTTAACTCGATACTATTAAATTGCGTTGAATAATAACTCAATTCATCTTTTGTTTTAGGCGGATAAAAATTCTTCAAATCTTGCTTATTCCATTTTGCACAGCCTACATATACTTCGAAATTATCTGATTTATCAACTTTATTCAACAAATCAATCGTTTCTTTTGGCGTTTTTGGCAATGTAAAATCAACCAATTCTGGGTTTTCTACTTTTCCGAATTTCATCTTTCTAAATTTGAACGAAAATTAAGCAATTATAAGCAGTTCTCATGATCTATTTTACGACAAAATGTCAGAAAAATTTCATTTGGAATATCTTTTGAAATTTACATTCCGTCTACAAATCTCATGATTTAGACTATTTACAAGAAAAACTAATTATTAAAAATAAAAAATACAATAACGATGAATAAAGGAAATATTAATGTTTCGGTAGAGAATATCTTTCCATTAATTAAGAAGTTTTTATACAGCGATCACGAAATCTTTTTGCGTGAGTTGATTTCGAATGCTTCTGACGCAACCCTGAAATTAAAGCATTTAACAAGTATTGGTGATGCAAAAGTAGAATACGGAAATCCAAAAATTGAAGTAAAAATCAATAAAGACGATAATACTTTACATATTATTGACCAAGGTTTGGGAATGACAGCTGATGAAGTTGAAAAATACATCAATCAAGTTGCTTTTTCTGGTGCAGAAGAATTTATTAATCAACACCAAGATGCAGACGGAATTATCGGACATTTTGGTTTAGGTTTTTATTCTGCATTTATGGTTGCGGATAAAGTAGAAATCATTACAAAATCATACAAAGACGAGCCAGCAGTTCATTGGACATGTGATGGTTCTCCTGAATTTACCTTAGAAAATTCGGATAAAACCGAGCGTGGAACTGAAATCGTTTTACACATTGCTGAAGATTCGAAAGAGTTTTTAGACGAATGGAAAATCCGTGAATTATTGAATAAATACAATAAATTCATGCCAATTCCGATCAAATTTGGAACGAAAAAAGAAACACTTCCTTTACCAGAAGGTGCTGCTGAAGATGCTAAACCAGAGGAAATCGAAGTTGATGATATTATCAATAATACAAATCCGGCTTGGACAAAAGCGCCATCAGAATTGTCTGACGAAGATTATCAAAATTTCTACAGAGAATTGTATCCTATGCAATTCGAAGAACCTTTATTTCACATTCATTTAAATGTTGATTATCCATTTAATTTGACAGGAATTTTGTTCTTCCCAAAATTAGGAAACAATATCAATATTGATAAAGATCGTATTCAATTATACCAAAATCAAGTATTTGTAACAGACGAAGTGAAAGGAATTGTTCCTGATTTCTTGATGTTATTACGTGGTGTGATAGATTCTCCAGATATTCCATTGAATGTTTCGCGTTCGTACTTACAAGCTGATGGAGCTGTGAAGAAAATTTCGGCACATATTACGAAAAAAGTGGCGGATAAAATGTCTTCATTAATGAATCAAAATCGTGAAGATTACGAGCAAAAATGGAACGATATTAAAGTTGTCATTGAATATGGAATGATTTCGGAAGATAAATTCTTCGAAAAATCTGACAAATTTGCATTGTATCCAACAGTTGATGGTAAATATTTTACTTGGGATGAATTAAATACTGCGATTAAAGACAATCAAACCAACAAAGACGGAAAATTAGTAATTCTTTATGCGTCTGATGTTGATGGACAAGATCAATACATACAAATTGCGAAAGAAAAAGGTTACGAAGTAATTTTATTAGATTCTCCTATTTCTTCTCACTTGATTCAGAAGTTAGAATCTACAAAAGAAAATGTAACATTTGTTCGTGTTGATGCGGATCATATCAATAATTTGATTGAAAAAGATGAAGTTAAAATTTCCAAATTATCTGATGATGATAAAGAAAAATTGAAAACTGAAATCACAGAATCAATCAACAATAAATCATATACAATTCAATTAGAAGATTTATCTGGAACAGATGCACCTTTCATCATTACGCAATCAGAATTTATGCGTCGTATGAAAGATATGCAAGCTTCTGGCGGAGCTGGGATGTTTGGAATGGGTAATTTCCCTGAAATGTATAATGTTGTTGTGAATGCAAACTCGGATTTAGCAACAGAAATTTTAGCTAAAGATTCGAAAGAAGAAAAAGAAGCGTTGATTAATCAAGCATTAGATCTAGCAAAATTATCGCAAGGTTTGTTAAAAGGTAAAGAATTAACAAATTTTATCAATAGAAGTTTTAAGAACATTAAATAATCTCAGAACACTATATTTTAGTAATCTTAAACTTAAAATCCAGCACATAATGTGCTGGATTTTTTATTTCTAAATAGATTTATTGATGTGTTAAACTTTTAAAATTAATCTGAAATAATTTGTAAAACATGATTTTTATCATTAATTTTACATCAAGGAATTAATAATTATTCGTTCAGGACTTCAAAATACTTTAGTTGTTTTGAAACAGAACATTAAAATTAATAGTTGTTTTTCCACAAAATAACGAAATTTTTAAGCCGACAGAGAATTTTCATAATAAGGTGAAAATTAATTCAAATCATTATCAAAAATTTCGGGAAGGATTTCAAGAAATTGAAATCCTTTTTTCTCCAGACGTTCTTTTTAAATCGATTTTGCTCATAGTTTTTGCATTTTTACATATAATTAATAATCAATCAGACATGAGTACATTTCATTTATTATTTACAATAGATATTTGTTCTATTTATAAAAATTCTTTTTTTATAATCATTTAAATAGAACAAGTTACAATGGACTTATTCAGAAGAAAGAATTTGACATTGGGAAGGATTTCAAGAAATTGAAATCCTTTTTTTATGCAATTATTATAACAAAAAAAGAGCGACAAATATGTCGCTCTTTTAATATATATCAGAATGTTATTATTCTTGTGATACAATTTTTGCAGATAAATACTCACGGTTCATACGTGCGATGTTATCTAAAGAAATTCCTTTTGGACATTCGATTTCACAAGCTCCTGTATTTGTACAATTACCAAAACCTTCTAAATCCATTTGTGCAACCATTTTTTGAGCACGACGAGCAGCTTCTACTTGTCCTTGTGGTAATAATGCGAATTGAGAAACTTTAGCTCCTACGAATAACATTGCAGATCCATTTTTACAAGTTGCAACACAAGCTCCACAACCAATACATGTTGCAGCGTCAAACGCTTCATCTGCATGCATTTTGTTTACTGGAATGTTGTTTGCATCTACTGTACGTCCTGATGTGTTTACAGAAATGTAACCACCAGCTTGTTGGATACGGTCGAAAGATGAACGGTCTACAATTAAATCTTTGATTACTGGGAACGCAGCTGATCTCCATGGTTCGATGTAAATCGTTTCACCATCTTTGAACATACGCATATGTAATTGACAAGTTGTAACACCTCTATCTGGTCCGTGTGCTTCACCATTGATGAATAAAGAACACATACCACAAATACCTTCACGACAGTCGTGGTCGAATGCAACTGGCTCTTTTCCTTCCTCTATTAATTGCTCGTTTAATAAATCAAGCATTTCTAAGAAAGAAGAATCAGTAGAAACATCTTTTAAGGAATATGTTTCCATTTTTCCTTGAGCATTAGCGTTTTTTTGACGCCAAATTTTCAGCGTGATGCTGATTGTTTTTGATGATGCCATAATTCTATATGATATTTTGACATTTTGCTTGAAGGTTTGTTATCAAGCAAAATGATTTTATTATTTATAACTACGAGTTTTAAGCTCGATATATTTGTAATTTAATTCCTCTTTGTGTAAAACCTCAGTGTTGATATCATCACCTTTATATTCCCAAGCGGCAACATAAGCATAGTTTTCATCATCACGCATTGCTTCACCTTCTTCTGTTTGATACTCCTCACGGAAGTGACCACCACAAGACTCATTACGGTTAAGTGCGTCAATCGCCATTAACTGTCCTAATTCTAAGAAGTCAGCTACACGTCCAGCTTTCTCTAACTCAGTGTTCATTTCGTTAGCATCACCAGGAACTTTTACATCACGGTAGAATTCTTCACGTAAAGCAGCAATTTCAGTAATCGCTTCTTTTAAACCTTGAGCATTACGAGCCATACCTACTTTGTTCCACATAATGATTCCTAAACGTTTGTGGAAACTATCTACAGTTTTAGTTCCTTTATTGCTTAAGAAATGTTGAATTTGGTCTTTAACAGCCTTTTCAGCTTCATCAAATTCTGGTGTATTTGTAGGAATTTTACCTGTACGAATATCTGCTGATAAATAATCTGCAATTGTATAAGGTAATACGAAATAACCATCTGCTAAACCTTGCATTAATGCAGAAGCTCCTAAACGGTTAGCTCCGTGATCAGAGAAATTAGCTTCTCCTACTACGAAACATCCAGGAATTGTTGATTGTAAGTTGTAGTCAACCCAAACACCACCCATTGTGTAGTGAATTGCTGGATAGATACGCATTGGATTTTCGTATGGATTCTCATCTGTAATTTTCCAATACATTTGGAATAAGTTACCATATTTCTCCTCGATCCATTTTTTACCTAATTTCTCGATTTCAGCATCTGATGGATTTTGATCTCCGTTTGCGAAAGCAACTTCACGACCTTTTTTCTTGATCTCATCTGTAAAATCTAAGTAAACTCCTTCTCCAGTTTCATTTGCTTCAATACCATAACCAGCATCACAACGCTCTTTTGCAGCACGAGATGCAACGTCACGAGGAACTAAGTTACCAAATGCAGGATAACGTCTTTCTAAGTAGTAATCTCTGTCTTCTTCTTTGATATCAACAGCTTTTTTCTTACCAGCACGAATTGCTTCAGCATCTTCTTTCTTTTTAGGAACCCAGATTCGACCAGAGTTACGTAAAGATTCAGACATTAAAGTCAATTTAGATTGATTTGTTCCGTGGATTGGAATACAAGTAGGGTGAATTTGTACATAACAAGGGTTAGCAAAATAAGCACCTTTTTTGTGAATTTTCCATGCAGAAGTTACGTTAGAACCCATTGCATTAGAAGATAAGAAATATACGTTTCCGTAACCACCAGTAGCAATAACTACTGCGTGAGCAGAATGTCTTTCGATTTCACCTGTAATTAAATTACGAGCAATAATACCGCGAGCTTTACCATCTACAAGTACAATGTCTAGCATTTCGTGACGGTTGTACATTTGGATGTGCCCTAAGTGGATTTGCTGATTCATTGCTGAATAAGCTCCTAATAATAATTGTTGTCCTGTTTGACCTTTCGCATAGAAAGTACGAGATACTTGTACCCCACCAAAAGAACGGTTATCTAATAACCCACCGTAATCACGTGCAAAAGGAACCCCTTGCATTACACATTGGTCGATAATATTGCCAGAAACCTCCGCTAAACGATAAACGTTAGACTCACGAGCGCGGTAATCACCACCTTTGATTGTATCGTAAAATAAACGGTAGATAGAGTCGTTATCTCCTTTATAATTTTTAGCAGCGTTTATACCCCCTTGTGCAGCAATAGAGTGTGCACGACGAGGTGAATCTTGGTAACAGAAAGCTTTTACTTTATATCCTAACTCTGCTAAAGTAGCAGCTGCAGAACCACCAGCTAAACCAGTACCTACAACAATAACATCAATTTTATCACGGTTATTTGGAGCCACTAAGTTTAGGTGTGCTTTGTGTTCGCTCCATTGTTGTGCGATATCTCCTTCTGGAGATTTTGAATCTAATATACTCATTTCTTGATATTATTTAATTATTTAACAAAAAAATGGTAAACAGCGATGATAATGAAACCTGCTGGAATTAAAATTGAATACCATTTCCCGAAAGCAACAATTACTGGAGTGTATTTGTTGTGTCTTGCACCAATAGATTGGAATGCTGATGCAAATCCATGTTGTAAGTGTAATGATAAAAATACAAATGCAACAATGTAAATTACTAATCTTACAAAACTTAAAGCACCTTCTAATGTGAAAACGTGGTTTAAGTGATCCATAAAGTAATTTCCTTGAGCAAACTCAGGATTTGGAACAATGTAGTGATCAGTAATTGTAGGAACCCAAAAGTCATACAAGTGTAATAATAAGAAAATTAAAATTACAGATCCAGAAACTAACATGTTTCTTGACATCCAAGAAGCATTTGCAGCACCATTATACTTTTGGTAAGCAACTGGTCCACGCGCTTTCTTGTTTTGCGCTTCTAATACAAACCCCATTACAAAGTGGTATACAACACCAATTAATAAAATAGGCTGCATTAAATATTGGATAAAAGGGTTATCACTCATGAAAGCCGAAACTTCATTGAACCCATTCGGATTAATAACAGATAATGCATTAATCACGAAATGTTGTAACAAGAACACGATCAAAAATAACGCTGAAAGCGCCATCGCGAACTTCTTACCAATCGACGATTTTAGTAATGATTCATTTGCCATAAAGCAATTCGTTTAATTTTTTAGATATTTCCACAAATTTAATCATCCCATTGCTCTAATCACAATGAATTATATCATTTCGTTAACAGATTTCAATAGTTTAGAATCATTCTTAGTTAATTAAGACATTTTTAACAATTTTTCTAAATTTTTATTGCTTAATAAATAATTAATTTCTATACTTGCAGTAGAAAAGTAGAACAACTTTTCATAGGTTTAAGTTAGTTAGGTTAATCCTCTTATATTTCTATAAGAGGATTTTTTATTTTTTTAGTTGTAACATTATTCTTTTTTTTACTACAAATAAAGAGCAACAGAATAATAGTTTGAATAATAAAGCAAAAATATTTACTGAATTAGTCGAGAAAAATCAGGGAATTATCCATAAAGTTTGTCGTATTTACACAGACGACAAGGATTCTCATGACGATTTATTTCAGGAAATAGTTTTGCAATTATGGCGCTCTTATGACTCTTTCAAAGGAGATTCAAAATTTAGTACGTGGATGTATCGTGTTAGCTTAAACACAGCAATTACTTTAATTAGAAAAAAAACAAAATCCAGTGAAACTGATTTTAATGAAGCTCAATTTTTAAACTTAACATCAGACGACAAAGACGAATTTTTAGAAGAACGTATCACACTTTTATACGCGGCAATTAGATTATTAAACGACGTAGAACGTGCATTGGTACTGCTATTTTTGGAAGACTTACCTTACAAAGATATTGCCGAAACTTTAGGAATTTCGGAAGTAAATGCACGAGTAAAGATGAACAGAGTGAAGATAAAATTAAAAGAAATAATGTTTAAAATGGAACAATAATGGAGTTAGATGACTTAAAATCAATTTGGGGTTCCATAAAGGACGAAGAAAAGTTTGATCAAAATCAAATTTTTCAAATGTTGAAGAAAAAATCATCAACGACAATAAAATGGTTATTTATATTCACTTTTTGCGAATTTATCCTTTTTCTTGTCTACAATTTATATGTTTTAATTTCAGGAAAAAATTTTTTTAATAACGAAGTCAAAACATTAGTCGAAGAAAAAACAATTAACAATTACGAGATCGCTTCGGTTTTTAGTATTGTGATTACGTTTGGATTTTTGGTGATGGCTTATCGTTATTTCAAAAAAATAGATCTTAATCAATCTGTCGTCGATTTGATGAAAAACATTATTTCATTTCGTCGTTTGGTTAACTTGTTTATTCTTTTTACTGTTTTAAGTTTAATTGTTTCCTCTTCCCCATTCTATTATGAATTAGGTCAATCAATTTATTTGGCAAAACATGCCAATGATATACAACCAATTGCGAATAATGCTGCTGTTTATGGTTGGATTGCAATAATAACTGCTGTTGCTTTTATTGTGATTATAGGAACGGTTTATTATGGAATTATTTATTTTTTATTTTTAAGAAAACTTCAACAAAACATGAAAGAGTTGAAAGAAATGAAATAAAATCTTATTTTTGTAAACTGAATGAAAAAATTTATCCAATATCTTATGCTAACGATTTCACTGTTTATGACAGTGTATCAGTCTGCGCATATATTGGATCATGCTCTAAATAAAGAGCACAAAGAGTTGAAAGACAAATTCTCTAACGTACACGATCATAGCTGTACAATTTGCCATTTCAATCAACATTTTATAGAAAATGATTCAGAAATCGAGTTATTCGAATGGTGTCAATCATTTATCCAAAAAGATAAAACACTTTACACAACTCGTGTAAAACAAGCTGTATTACTTACTCAAAAAAGTCTTCGAGCACCGCCCTACGCAATTTAATTTCAGAAAAAACCACCTTATTTTTTTAACGTTATTAAATTATTGTATTTATGTCAATCAACATAAAATGTAGTATTGCGGCTACATTATTGTGCGGAACTGTGTTTGCACAAAACATTTTCGAAGGTCAAATTATAGATAAAAATCAAAAACCAATTCCTTTCGCAACTGTATACTTCAACAACGAAGAATATCACACAAATGCCGAAGGAAAATTTAGAATTGAGAATTTAAACAAAGGAAATTATCAAGTTCAAATTGATGAGCAAGGTTACGAACCTTTTTCTCAAAATATTACGTTTGATTCTCAACAAAAATTTGTTTTTACACTTACTTTTCACAAAGCATATAATTTAGATGAAGTTACTGTTTTAGGGCATCATCACGATTTTTCAACAGCTAATGTAGAGCGTGTCGATCAATCTTATATTCAAGAAAACTATGCAGGATCATTAGCCAAATCACTTGAAAATATTGCAGGTGTTAATGCTTCTGGAATTGGATCATCAGCTTCAAAACCAATTATTCGTGGACTTGGTTTCAATCGATTAATTGTTGCTGAAAATGGTGTAAAACAAGAAGGACAACAATGGGGAGCCGATCATGGTTTGGAGATTGATGCGCTAAATGTTGAAGATGTCGAAGTGATAAAAGGTCCTGCGGCTTTGGAGTACGGAAATGAAGCTATTGCTGGAGTTATCAAGATTAACAATAACAATTTACCAGCGAAACATTCAATTTCTGGAGAAGTAAAAACTTTATATCAATCAATAAATGATAATTACGGAATTGGATTTAATTTGAAATCTCGTAACGATCATTTTTTCTATAAAATAAAAGGTTCATATTCTGATTATGCAGACTACAGAACGACTACTGATCGCATTTATTACCTAAATCGTTATTTACCAATTTACAATAAACGTGTAAAAAATACGGCTGGACAAGATTTGAATGCTGAAATACAAACAGGTTATATTGGTGAAAAATTTCGTTCAATTTTAACTGTTTCTAACGTTAATCAGAAAATTGGTTTCTTTCCTGGTTCGCACGGAATTCCTTCTGTAGATAGACTTCAAGATGATGGAAATTATAGAAATGTCGAATTTCCTTATCAAAAAGTGAATCATTTTAAAGTAATTTCCGAAAATGAGTTTCGTTTAAATTCTAAAGACGTTTTAAAGTTTTTGGCAAGTTATCAAAACAATCGTCGCCAAGAAGTTAGTTCGTTTCACACACATTATGCGAACCAACCTGTTCCAACAAAAAATCCTGATTTAGAATTAGATTTTAATTTATCAACGTATGATTCTCAATTAAAATTTGAACATAATCATAGCAAAAATTTCAAAACAATAATTGGTGCACAAGCGCAATTACAAGCTAATAATATTGCTGGTTACAATTATTTATTACCAAAATATGATCGAAATATTTTTAGCGGATTTTTGATTGAAGAATTCAAAAAAGGAAATACATGGAAAGTTACTGCTGGTTTACGTTACGATTATTCAACGTTCAAATCGGAAGGTTATTTTGATGAATTTCTGTACAATTATTTGATTGAAAAAGGAAATTCTGAAGGTATTGCAGATTATTATGCAAATCGTAGCAAATCAATCGATCGTAATTTCAGTAATTTAAACGGAATGATTGGTGCAACTTTTCAACCAAATGATTTATGGGATTTCAATTTGAATGTTGGAACAAATTTCCGTTTACCAACCGCTATAGAATTGGGTTCTAACGGAATTCATCACGGTAGTTTTAGACATGAACGAGGTGACGAAAATCTTGATATAGAAAAAGGAATTGCTGTAGATTTCAAATCTGTTTTTCACAAAAATGATTGGAATATTTCGCTAAGTCCGTATTTATATTATTTCAGCAATTATATTTTCTTAAAACCTTCGGGACAATTTTCGATTCTTCCTCATGGTGGACAAATTTATCAATATACACAAAGCAAAGCTTTGTTGACTGGTTTTGAATTTGAAGTTCGTAAGAAAATCAACGAAAATTTTGATGCAAATCTTGTGTACGAATATTTATACAATCGACAAATTACGGAAAATAAAAAATTCGGAAATTATCTTCCTTTCACGCCTTCAAATAATTTATTTGGACAAATTAATTATAAAATCAATCAAAATATTGCATTCTTAGAAGGTTTGAGCTTTTTTGCAAATGGAAAGTATACATTTGAGCAAGATAAAATTGCACAAAACGAAGATATTACACCAAGTTATTTCTTGGTTGGAATTGGAGGAAAAACGAAACTTAAATTCAATAATTTTAGTGCAAATTTAAGTATTCAGGTTTCTAATTTATTCAATAAAAACTATTACAATCACACCAGTTTTTATCGTGCATTGCAATTACCAGAACAAGCTCGAAACATACAAGTTATGTTAGGAATTCCGTTCGGAAAATAGTTGATACATGAAAAAGAGACATCCTATTTTTGGACTTTTCTTTAGTATTATTCTTTTTTCGATTCCAATTTTTAATCAATTACATTTTTCTTTAATCGATCATTCACAAGATTTTTCGAATCAAAAGAAAGAAATTATTCATCATCAATGTAATCAATTTACATTCTATTCTGTCTTTATTGACACGCATGATGATCCAAAAATTGAAGGAAAACAAAACGAAGAATTTTACAGAAAAGAAAGTTTTGAACAAGTAGAAAAAATTAAACTTTCTACAATTGAATATCATTTTACACGAGGTCCGCCTCAAGATTTTGTTTATTAATAAATCAACCAGAATCTTAAAAAATAACATTCAATTCAAAAAAATTAAAACAATGAAAAATTCAATTTTAAAATATTCATTCATAACATTATCAGCATTATTCATTACATCTTGTTCATCAGATGATTCTTCATTAGATACAACAAAACCAGAAATTAATTTAATTTCTCCAAAAGATGAAGCTCACCTACATTTAGGTGACGAGATTAATATTGAAGCTATCTTGAAAGATAATATTGAGTTGGGAGCTGTAAAAATTGATATTCATTATGCAGGAGATGGACATACTCATAACCATCGTTCTGCTAGTGCGCAAGAAGCATCGAGTTCTACAAATACTCAATGGGAATTTACCAAAGAAGAAGCAATTCCTTCAGGTAAAAAGGAATATGCATACAATTATAAAGTTGCAATTCCCCAAGAAGGTATTGTAGATGGTGCATATCATTTAGGATTAATTCTAATTGATAAAGCAGGAAATCAATCCGAAACATACATCGAAATCGATATAGTTGACCATAGCCACGATCATTAATTATTTTTTTATATAAAAAGCCTGAAATTTCAGGCTTTTTCTTATGCGCATTGTTAAAAGAATACTATTTTAGCACTCTTCAATTATATCAAAACAAAAAAATGATTGCAATAGCAGATAGTGGTTCTACTAAAACGGATTGGGTAATTTTAGATAGCGACCTTAATGAAGTTTTTAGAACAAGTACAATTGGATTTAATCCGTATTTTGTAACAGCAGAAGATATTACGACTGAATTACAAAAAAATGAAGATTTTGCACCTGTTGCAAATGATTTCGCAAAAATCTTTTTTTATGGTGCTGGAACTTCCAGCGAAACAATGCATGCTGTTGTTAAAGAAGGTTTACAAAACTTCTTTACAAATGCCGAATTTGTAATAGACCATGATTTATTAGCCGCTTGTTATGCCACTTACATGGGAAAACCTGCAATGGTTTGTATCTTAGGAACAGGTTCTAACTCTTGTTATTTCGATGGAACAACAATGCGCGAAGAAACAAAATCTTTAGCTTATATCTTAGGAGACGAAGGTTCTGGAAATGACTTAGGAAAACGTGTATTACGCGCTTTTTACACAAAAAAAATGCCTCCACATTTAGCCAAAGCTTTTGATGATTATTATAAATTATCTGTAGATGAGTTAAATAAAAATGTGTACCAAAATAAATTTGCAAACACATATTTAGCATCTTTCAATAAATTTGTTGTCGAACATAAAAATGATCCATTTATTCAGAAAATTATTTATGATGCAATGTCTTCATTTATCGAATACCAAATTATGCCTTATGAAGAAGCTCGTCATTCTGAATTAAATTTCATTGGTTCAATTGCTCATATTTACGAAGATGTTATTCGTTCAGTTGCGGCAGAATATCACTTAACAGTTGGTCATATTATTAGAAAGCCAATTGATAATGTTGTTGATTATCACAAAAAGTATTTGATTAAATAATCATGGTAGCTCAACCAAAAATAGCGGTAATTTCTTACAATACTCCTCATCGCAAAACACAAGATGTTTTGCACGGATTAAAAGCTAAAGGTTATCAAAATGTAAAAATTTTTGCATTGCCTTTTTTACAAAGAAAAAATCCGTTCAAACCGATTTATCAACATCGTCCAAGTAAAGCGATTCAAGTAAATTTAGATGATTACTGTAATAATTTTGGTTATAATTTTGATTTAACAACTGCTGAAACGTTGAATAATCAATTAAACGATTATAAAGCTGAATATGTAATTATTGCAGGTGCAGGATTATTACCAGATGAATTGGTTGAAAATCATAGAATTATCAATACACACCCAGGTTTTTTACCTTTGACAAGAGGTTTAGATTCATTAAAATGGGCAATCACAAAAGGTGTAGAGATTGGTGTTACAACTCATTTTGTAGACACAGAAGCTGACGCTGGCTTTTTGATTGAACAACAATATATTCCTGTTTATGGAAATGATACATTTCATTCATTAGCTAATCGTCAATATGAAACAGAAATTGAAATGTTAGTTAATTCGATTGAATTAATTCCAACACTTTCAGAATTCAAATCACTTTCATCAAATGAATTTGAGGCTACGCGCAGAATGCCAAAAGCTATAGAAGAAAATTTGATGCAAGCATTTGAAACATACAAAGAAAAATATAAAAGGGATTAAATATTTTTTAGAAAAAAATTAAAAAGCTAACCGAATTGGTTAGCTTTTTTTTATTAATATAATTCTTCACTCTTTCACAATTCTTCCGCCAATAGCTGATCACCTTTTTTTCTGACACTTTTATATGCTCTATAACACACATATAAAATAATTAGTACAAAAATAAATGCCAAAGGGGCCAATACAATTGCTGTAATACTTAATACAATAGAACTAAACGTTTCTCCTGTATTAACCAAAAAATTTCCAGCTCCCGCAGTTGTGGTGGTCGAAACAGCTCTTGCAGCCGCAGTTGTACCGCTAATCGCAGCCGCAGTTCCTCCTCCAGCTATAATCGCCAAAGCCCAAGTTGCGACTTCGTTCATTTCTGGCATCGTAATTCCAACCGTTATTGTTCCTGCAATTCCAGCTAAAGGAAACGCAATCGTATCCAACAAATTATCAATAATTGGAATATAATAAGCTCCAATTTCTACTAACATCGCTACACCAAGTGTTATAAGAGCCGGTGTACTCCCAACCCACATCCAACTTTCGTCGAGATTAATAAAACTTCCTCCAAATTTAACAGCTAAGCTCAGTACAAATAAGGGAAGAAAAATCCGAAAACCAGCAGCAGCGGCTAATCCTATTCCGAGAAATAACGAAAAAATAGTAGACATTGAGATTAAATCGTTCATAGATTAGTATTTTATAATAGTTCTGATTTTATAAATATAATGATAAAAAAGATAAAGTTTTTATAATTTTTTCTTTCCTTTGCATCCGATTAAGAGAAACCAAGTACTGTAAAGTACTTTTTTTGTGTAAATAAACCTAAATGTTTGAGCTACATCTAAATAATCGAATAATAAATCAATCATTTTTTAAATGCATTGATAATTATTTCTTTTCTCAAAATCAATCAACCAAAACTTCTTCACGACAACATTTAAAATTTTGCAAGAATCAATTTCTTTTTATTTTAATTTCTGAAAGGAAAATTTTATCTTTAAGGAAATTTTACGAGAACTCTTGCAATGGAAACATCAAACGAAATTAAAAAAAATAATAAAACAAAAATGCTAGTAATAGGAATTGCAGGAGGAACAGGTTCGGGAAAAACAACTGTTGTAAATAATATTTTAAGAGATCTTAATGCGGAAAGCGTTATCGTTATTTCTCAAGATAATTATTATAAAGATCATCCTGAATTATCTTTTGATGAACGTTCTAAGATCAATTTTGATCACCCAAGATCAATTGATTTCGAATTACTAAAAGAACATGTCGCTTTATTGAAAAATGGCGTATCAATAGAACAACCTGTCTATTCGTTTATTACGCATAGTCGCAAGGAAGAAACGATTTTAACCCATCCACAATCGGTTATTATTGTAGAAGGAATTTTGGTATTGACTGACCCAGATTTACGCGATTTATTTGATGTAAAAATCTTTGTTCATGCAGATTCTGATGAGCGTTTAATTCGTCGTGTACGTCGTGATATCCAAGAACGTGGGCGCGATTTGGATGAAGTTTTAACGCGTTACCAAAAAACGTTAAAACCTATGCATCAGCAATTTATAGAACCATCTAAAAACTATGCAGACATTATTATTCCGAATATGAAAAAGAAAAATTCTGTCGCAATCAAAGTTTTATCAACTGTAATTAAAGAAAAACTCAACTCGAAAACTACTGTATAATGAAAGAAAAATCGGAAGAAATCTTTGACGAAGAACTTACACCAGAAGTACCGAAAAGAAAAATTAAGGATACACGTGTATTCAAATTTGTTTGGAATCGTTACTTTGTTCTAACGGTTGCGTTTGCTGTTTGGATGATTTTTTTCGATCAAAATTCTTTTTTCGTACATCGCGAGTTGGATAAACAAATCAAATTATTAGAAGTTGATCAACAATATTACCAAGAACACTTGGATACTGAGTCTGAAAAATTAAATCAACTAAATAGTAATCCTGCTGAAATTGAAAGGATTGCAAGAGAAAAGCATTTCTTGAAAAAAGATGATGAAGATATTTTTATCATTCAGCAAGAAAAAGTTGCGAAGCCACAAAATAAAGAAAATGAGTAAGTTATTTGAAAATTTTGATTCTATTTCTGAAAAAGAATGGAAAAATAAAGTTCAAGTCGAGCTAAAAGGTTTAGAATATAATGAAACTTTAGTTTGGGGAACGAACGATCAAATAAATGTAAAACCATTATATACAAAGGATGATGTCGATTATTCGGCTGTACAACCTTTACCAAAATCCTCAAAAGATTGGAAAATTATTTCGAAATATACTGGAAATAAAAACCAAGATTACAGCTTTTTGTATGGATATTTGATTAATCAAAATCAAATTGATTCATCGTTAGAACTTCCTAATTATCTGGATTTATTTATTAAATATGATGAGACTTCTGATTTAAAATCGCTTGAAAATCTTCCAAATCTGAAATATTTAGATTTAGATATGTATGGATATTTGGCACAGAATGGACTTTGGCAAAATGATTCAGAAAAAGCATCAAAAGAATTGGTGAAAGAAGCTTTGGCATTGAAAAATTTCGAAAAAGTAATTTCAATTCAAGGAGATGTTTATCAAAATGCTGGAGCAAATCATGTTCAACAAATTGCGATTACACTTGCACATGCAGTAGAATATTTAGAAAATTTTGGAGCTGATATTGCGGACAAAATCTATTTTAAATTCGCTGTTGGAAGTAATTATTTCTTCGAAGTAGCGAAATTAAGAGCATTTCGCTTTTTATGGAAAATGATTTTGGAGCAATATAATAAAGAAAGTGAAGCATTTATTTTCACTTCAACATCCGATCGCAATAAATCTAAATTAGATATTTACAACAACGTTATTCGCTCTACAATAGAAGCTTCTTCGGCTATCTTCGGATCAAGCGATGCTGTCTTTGTTGGATCATATGATGAAGTTAATAAAGAGTCTGATTTTGGATTAGAATTAGCCGCAAAACAACAATTATTGTTACAAAAAGAATCTTATTTGAATCAATTTACTGATCCTGCTGCTGGTTCTTTCTACATCGAAAGTTTGACAAATCAAATGGCTGAAAATGCGTTAGAATTGTTTAAAACAATACAAAATGTAGGAGGTTTTGTAAATGCTTTACAAAATGAAACTATTCAAGATTTTATTTACACAAGCGCGAAAAAAGAGCAAAAAGATTTCGATGAGCAAACCATTAAATTAATTGGTGTAAACAAATTTAGAAACCCTGCAGATGTGATTGAGAAATCGCCAAAAGAAAAAGTGGTAAAACAAGCACTTTTTGTTCCGATTGTTCCAACTCGTTTGGCAGAAAAAGAGGAAAAAAATTAGTTTTTACATGAATTGGATGCCAATTTCATTAAAAGAACTCAACAATATAATCGAAACTTCAGTAGCTGTGATGGATACTGAAGTTTTGTGTTTAATAAAGTTTTGTTTTATATAAAATTATGAAATCTAATAAAAACATTTTTCAACGATTTATAGCGGGATTTATTGATTACGCACTATTTATAATCATTGCAGCGCTTTATATTTATAAGTTTGGAGCTTTAGCAAATGACGGAAGTTATAATGTAAACGGAATAAATGCTTTACCTATTTTTATCTTTTGGCTAGTTTATTTTGTAGTAATTGAAGTTATTTTACATGGAACTTTAGGTCATTTAATCCTAAATTTGCAACCTGTAAATGCTAAAACAGAAAAACCAATTAGTTTTTCGCAATCTTTTATTCGTCATCTTTTCGATCCTATAGATTATTTTATTTTCGGTGGATTAATTGGAATTTTAATTATAAATAACTCCAAAGAAAGTCAACGTTTAGGTGATATTGTAGCAAATACTAAAATGACTAAAAAATAACATTTTGAATCCAACTATTTTAACAAAAGAATTTCAAGATTATCTGAAAATAATCGAACATGAAGACATCAAATCTATAGGTTTGAAAAAATCGTTATTTGAAGAAATTTCTTCTGCTGAAATTGCACAACAATTGAAAGGAATTCAAGTTTCAAAACATAAATTTCCAACACTTTATTCAACAGAAAACATTTATTTTCCACCTTCAATTAATTTGGAACAAGCAAGTTCGGAAGCTACAGCAAATTATAAATCAACTTTAGTTAAAGGAAAAAATTTGATTGATTTAACCGCAGGTTTTGGAATTGACACCATGGCTTTTGCAAAGAATTTTGACAAAGTATATCACATCGAACAAAATCCTGAATTGAGTGAGATTGTACAACATAATGCTAAAATTTTAGCGCCAAATTTAGAAACCTATACAGGAACTTTTCAGTCTTTTTTTGAAGAAAATCCTACTTTAAAATTTGATGTTATTTATCTCGATCCAGCAAGAAGAAATTCGAGCGGAAGAAAATTTATTTTGGAAAATTTAGAGCCAAATATTTTAGAATGGATTCCAACTTTTTTCGAAAAAACAGAGAAAATTATCATCAAGCTTTCGCCTTTATTAGACATCACTTCTACCCTACAACAAATTGATTCAATTTCTGAAATACACATTGTTGCATTAAAAAATGAAGTGAAAGATTTTCTAATCATTTTAGATAAAAATTCTTCAACAAAAAACCCTTTGATAAAAGCTGTTAATTTAGAAAATAATCAATCCGAATTTTCTTTTCATTTTGAAGAAGAATATAGTGCGAATGGAAATTTTGGAGGAATTCAACATTATATTTACGAACCAAATGTTGCGATTCTAAAAACTGGTGCTTTCAAATTATTAAGTGAAAAATTCAATCTTCTTAAACTTCATCAGAATACTCATTTGTATACTTCGAATGAACTTTTAGAGAATTTTCCTGGAAAAATTTACTTGATTGAAGAAGAAATTAAAAATCCGAAAAAAGAAATTTTAAAGATTAAAGCGAATTTATTGGTCAAAAATTATAATCAGCCAATAGACGTTATCAAGAAAAAATTCAAAATTATTGATGGCGGCACAACAACTTTAATTTTTACACAAAGCATTGATGGGTTTCATATTCTAAAAACTTCACGAGTTTAGTTGGGTTTCGAAAAAAGTTGTGTTAATTTTATACAACAATTTTCAACCTTAAAAAATTACACTTGAAAATCATCAATAAAATTGAAAACTTTATCTACGGAGAAGCACTTTCAGATGGCTTAAAAACTTCTTTAGCGATTATCATTCCACCTATCGTAGCCAGCTTGTTTGGCGATTTATATGCCGGTGTAACAATAAGTCTTGGTGCAGTTTTAGCGCACATGACGGATACACCTGGTCCATTTAAAGAACGCCGAAACCTGATGTGGCTTTCCGTACTCTTGATTTTCCTTGTTTCGTATTTCACCAAAACGATTAATAGTTACCCAATATTTCTAGGTATTTGTTTAACAGTTATCGTTTTCTTTTCTAACATGTTAACCGTTTGGGGACAGCGTACAAGTGCGCTTGGAATGGTCATTATGATGTCGATGGTAATGAATATGAATGATTTACGACATGAGTTAAGTCCTCTTCATATTGCGCTTTTTGTGACAGCTGGAGCAGCTTGGTACACTATTTTTAGCCTAGCTATTAGCACCTTTCGTCCTTATCGTATGGCGCAGCAAAACTTAGCTGATACAATGATTCATATTTCTGAATACATTCGAATCAAGGCTTCTATGTTTGATAAAGACTCTAATTACGATGATATTATCAAAAAATTAATCGATGAACATGTTGTAATTAACGAAAAACAAAGTTTAGTTCGTGAATTAGTTTTTTCGAACAAAAAATTGGTAAAAGACCAGACACCAATTGGGCGTTCGATTGTGTTTATTTTTTCTGATTTGGTGGATATATTTGAAAATGTAACAGCAAATCAATACGATTATGTGAAAATTCGAGAAGTTTACGGTGATACAAAAGCAATGCGCAAAATCTATAATTTAATGAATAAATTAGCGCATGAGCTTAAAATGATTGCTTATCATATTAACTCGAACAAACGTCCTAAACAACCTACTTTTGACTTTGAAGTTGAGTTGAAAAAGATTGATGATGCTATCAAAGAATTATATGCAGAAGGACAAAAACCAATCGTTTTATCTAAAATTTACATCAATTTAAAGCAAATTGTTTATAAAATAGAGTTTATCCATAAATTTTTCTATGATGATTCATTCACAGAAAAAAAGAAAAATCCACTGGATCATGCCGAACATTTTGAACCTACAGTTGATTATTCTTTACGAAAATTAAAAGATCATCTGAATCTAAAATCTTCAATTTTTAGACATGCAATTCGTGCATCAATTGTAATGTTATTAGCTTATGGCGTCACGTTTATTATTCCGATGACTTACCATAGTTACTGGATTTTGATGACAGTTTTAGTGATTTTAAAACCTGGTTTTAGCGTAACAAAAAAACGAAACTTTCAGCGTTTGAAAGGAACAATTGGCGGTGGATTAGTTGGGGTTTTAATATTATTGATTATTCCTCAACATAGTATTCGATTTGCTTTAATGCTTATTTTCATGTTAATGGCCTACACTTTTATTCGTCACAAATATGCAATTGGTACATTTTACTTAACCGCGTATATTCTTATTTCGTTTAGTTTTTATTCGCAAAAAGATTCATTGTATATTATTCAAGAACGTTTTATTGATACACTTGTTGGAGGATTTATGGCGTTTATTTCGAGTTATTTGATTTTACCAACTTGGGAAAAAAATAATATGAACGAATATATTCAAAAAGCATTGATTGCAAATTATGAGTTTATCTATTTGGTTTTTAAAAAATTAGCCGACAACGAAGTTTCTACAACAGATTATAAATTAGCTAGAAAAGATGTTTTTATTGCAATGGCAAATATTAATTCAGTTTTTCAACGTGTAATTTCTGAACCGAAAGGAAAACAAGAAAATGCTAACGTACTGAATAAATTCACCATTTTCAATCAATCATTTGTCTCATATTCAGTTGGTTTAGTTAAAATTTTAAAGAAAAACAATTCCGTTATTTTAACTTCAGAACATATTCGATTGATGAAGAAAATTTTGCAATTATTGTTACAAAACATTCGGCTTTACGGTGAATATGAAACAGAAAATTTACCAAAAACAATAGAGTTTAGAGAAAAAACTGTTGTTTATACGGAAATTGAAACAGAGGCTTTGCAAAATGATTCTGAACTGATTGAAGATTTGTTAGAGTATTTATACGAGATTGCTTACGATTTTACAAAAGTTGGTCACGTTTTTGTGAAAGAACAACCGTTAAAAGAATAAAAAATGACAATCATCCAGCTGTTTAAAAATCTACGTCCATTTGTAAAACCTTATCGTTCTTTGGTTGTCGCAACTTTGCTCCTAACCTTAGTTGGATCTTTTACTTCACAAGTAAATGCCCTTATTTTACAATATACCGTAGATTCTATAAATGGTTTGGTTGAAGCTGGAAAAGGATTAAAAGAAGGTCTGAAAATCATTTCGTTTATTTCGATTGTTTTGATGACAAAAGAAATCTTGAATGCATTCATCACATTTGGTCAAAAATATTATGGTGAAAAGCTTCGAATTTTTGTTTCGCAAGATTTAGCTCAAGCCATTATCGAAAAGATTTTGACGTACCGAATGGCGTTTTATACAAATCAAGATAATCAAGCAGGAAAGCTTCAAACTCGTATTGACAGAGGAATTGAAAGTTTGACACGTTTAGTTCAAAACTTTTTTATCGATATTTTACCTCTTTTTGCGAACTCAATTGTTGCTTTAATTTTGATGTTCAACGCTAATTTTTATGTTGGATTGGTTGGAGTTTGTATCGTTCCAATTTATTTCATTATTACACAACAACAAGCTAAAAAGCTGAGTGGTTGGCGACGTAACCTAAGAGGTTATCGTGAACAAAAATCGCAAGGAATTATCAGCATAATTGATTCAATCACAGTAATTAAATCATTTAACCGAGAAGATATCGAAGGTAAAAAACAACTTGCTTTGCAAAAAGAATTGACGAATAATCAAATGCAAACACGTAAAACAAGCTTCTTTTTTGATGGTTTAAAATCCTTTATCGAGCAATTTGGCGTGGTGATTATCATCATTTTAACTTCATATTTGGTTCTGGACGGACAAATGACAATTGGCGCAATTATGTTTCATATTTTGTTGTTCAACAACGTTTCTGCTCCTATCCGTCAACTGCATCGTATTTATGATGAAATGAATGATGCCATGATTTATTCCGAAAGTTTCTTTTCTATTTTAAAAGCGGATGACGAAAAAGAATCATCTGGAAATTATATTCCAACAAAATTGAAAGGTAAATTCGAAATCCAAAATGTTGACTTTTCTTATCCAAATGGTTACAAAGCCTTGAAAAATATCAACATGACAATTCAACCCAATAAAATTACAGCTTTGGTTGGTTTGTCTGGCGCTGGAAAAAGTACAGTGATTAATTTGTTAGATAAATTTTATCAACCTGATTCTGGAAAAATTGTACTTGACGGAATTGATTTAGAAGAATATGATACACAATTTTTACGCGATAATATTGGATTGGTTTTACAAAAAAATCACATTTTTAATGGAACGATTGAAGAAAATATTCGTTATGGAAATGTAAACGCAACTTTCGAAGAAATAGAAGATGCCGCAAAACGTGCTTATATTCACGAACAAATTATGGATTTGCCAGAAGCTTATCAATCCAAAGCCTTATTGTTATCTGGTGGTCAACAGCAACGTATCGCCATAGCACGTATGTTTCTAAAAAATCCCCCAATTATTTTCTTGGACGAACCTACTGCAAGTTTGGATGCAATTGCCACGGAACAGATTAAAAATAGTTTGGATGCCATCAAAAAAGATCGAACAGTTATCATTATTTCGCATAGTATTTCTCAAATTATCGATGCCGATTATACGTACGTGATGAAACAAGGCGAAGTTGTAGAAAACGGGATTCATGAAGATGTGTACAAAATGAACGGTACTTATAAAGAGATTTTTGATGCAATGGCAAAAAGCTTAAACATTGAAAAAATTGCCAAAACTTTTGACGATGAAGAAGAAGAAAATTATTAGGAATAAATCTATTATAAAACATTATAAATCACTATCTTTAAAGAGGTAATAGGATAGCGTATGAAAAAATTAGTTTATTTTATAGTTGGGGTATTGTTTTTTACCCAATCTTGCGAGCAAAAAAAAGAAGCTCCAAAAGAATTAGCGCTTAATACGATAACTTACGAAAGTGCTTTAGATGTTCCTGTAAATAAAGTTGGTGTTCTGATTAATGTAGATTCCCTTGGTTTTTTCGATTATAATTCTCAAAATTTAGATCAAAGCATTGATTCAAAATCAATTGAAAATCAGCTTAAACAAATAAATTCTAAATTTGATATTGTAAAAGTAATTCGTGATAAATCTGAAAAAATATTAAACGACAACAAGTACAATTATCAAATGATTGATAAATTTGATAAAAACTTAGTTCCAAATGAATTAATCACAAAGGAAAATGTAAATCAAGTTAAATTTAATGATTTAAAAAAAGCGATTAATCAAGATGATTTAGTTTTAATTAATGTAAATTCAGGGCTTGATTATGATCCTGCCAACAAACAGAAATATATCGCCAAAACATACGTCTACATTAATATTTTAGACCTTAAAAATAATGCTTTAAAATATAGCGAAACAATTGGTGGAACAAAGTATATAGACGAAACAATCAATAAAAGTACGACGGATTATTTAGAGAAAATGATGAAAGAGTCATTAAACGAAACGTTAGATATTATTGATAATAAATATTAAATACATTGAACTATGCGCCATTTTTTTGGCAACTTTTGGAAGTCCTGAACCCTTAAAAAGTTTCAGGATTTTTATTTTTAATGACATTCTAATATTGACTTTTATTCATGGTATATTTTTTGTTATTTTAGTCAAAAATTATAGGATGCTTATTATTCGATATTTATCTTTTATTCCATTATTGACTTCTATTTCGGGATTTGCACAACAATTGATTGATCCGCAACTTCGATTGCCTGTTGAAAAAGCGATTGAGTCAAGTTATGAATTAAAAAATAAACAACTGGAAGTCGAAAAAAACAATTACCAATATGACGAAGTAAAAGGTAAACGACAACCAAATTTATCTGCAATTGCACTGGGTGGTTATCTAAACTCGAACGGAATCATCGATATTCCAACCAAATCAATCGATATTTTGTCCACAGAATTGTTTTCGGGTAATCAAAGATTCAATACCTCAGCAGGATTATTTACTGTGGGAGTTAACGCTACTCAAATTATATTTTCGGGATTACAAATTCCAAATGCTTTAAATGCTATTCAGGAAAAAAGTACTGCTTTAGATTATTTGAAAGAAGCCGAAAAAGAAACTATAACCAAAGATATTTTACAAACTTATGATCAATTGATGTTATTGGTCAAAGTAGAAGAATTAATTTCAAATTCTGCAAAACGATTGGATAAAGAACATCTTAAAGTGCAGAAAGCAATTCAAAATGGTTTAGCTATTCCATACGATCGTGAAAAAATAAAATTAGCAATGCTAGAATTAGAAGCTCGACAAGTAGAACTGAATGGTAATCGACAATTACTGTACAAAAAATTAGAAACTTTAACGCATCTGTCTGAAAAAGATCTTCAACAAATTCAATATGAACTTACCCCAATTGACATTCTTGCTTCAAGCTATACTTTAGAAAATAAAAAAGAGTTGAAAGCACTTGAACACTCTGTGAAAGCTTACGAATTTTTATATCAAAAAGAAAAAGGTTCGCACTTACCACAAGTTTTTGCATTCGTGAACACCAATTATACGTCAATTTTGGGAAGTCGTTTCAAATTAAAAGATGGTGATATATTAGGTGATGTTAATTTGAAAATGAACCAATTTTCGATGTTTCCTAATATTTTGATTGGTATTGGCGCAAAATGGGAATTGTTGGATGGCGGACAACATAAAAATAAATTAGCACAAGCAAAAACTGACATTTTAATAAATGAAAACAAGTTACAAGATTCCCAAGAAAAACTGAATTTATTATTAAGTAAAAACAAAATTGATTACGAAACTTCTACTGAAAAATTAAAAGTAAATAATCAACAAAATACCATTGCAACAAATAATTTAGAAATCGCTTCAAGACGATTTCAAGAAGGATTAATAGATGTAACCGAGCGTTTGGCTGCCGAAAATGAATATTACAAAGTCAATTTAGGTTATTATGCTCAAATCTTGGATCAACGCTCTAAAACCTACGAATTACTTCAAACTTCTGGAGAATTATTTAATCAAATCTCAAATTAAAATCATGAAAAATACACTATACTATATTTTTGCTTTAAGCGGATTAATACTTTTTACAAGTTGTAAATCATCTGACAAGGAAAATAAAAAAGAAGAGCAAACTATTTTTCAAGGTAAAATTGAGCGCGATCAAATTAGCGTTGTAACAAAAATCCCAGGAAAAATAGATCAAATATTAGTTCACGAAGGTGATGAAGTGAAAAAAGGACAAACACTTTTTGTCTTACAATTACCAGAAGTTGACGCGAAGAAAAGTCAAGCAGAAGGTGCTGTAAATTCTGCCGAAGCTCAATACGAAATGGCAAAAAAAGGTGCAACAGATAATCAATTGAAACAATTGCGTGCAAAAGTTGCTGGTTTGAAGGAACAATTAGATTATGCAGAAAAATCAAATCATAGACTAAAAAATATGCTTCGAGATAGTCTTGTTCCACAACAAAGTTATGATGAAGTTTATGCGAAATATCAAGGCGCTAAAAACCAATATTTAGCTGCAAAAGCGGAATTAGCTGATGCCGAAAATGGTGCGCGTGTAGAGCAACAACAAATGGCTTTGGGACAAAAAGAGCGTGCTTTGGGAGCTTTGCAAGAAGTAGATGTTGCTGAGGCGGAAAGATACATCAAAGCACCACAAGATATGACGGTTGAAACAATTAATCTAAAAGTTGGAGAATTAGCTTTGGCTGGATATTCTATTGCAAACGGGATTTTGGAAGAAACTACATTTTTTAGATTCACAATTCCTGAGAATAAAATCGGACAATTGCAAAAAAATCAAATCGTCAATTTAAAAGTTCCTTATAAAAATAATATGGTTTTGAAAGGTAAAATTGTTTCGATAAAAGTGCTTAATTCGTATGCTAATATTTCAACTGCTTATCCTGATATTGATCAACAACAATCGCAATATGAAGTGAAAGTTGTTCCTGTTGACTATAAACAAGCTGCTCAACTATTGACAAAAGCAAATGTAGTTTTGGATCTTAATGCTAAATAAATTCTGATGAAAACGATTTTTCATTTAATTATACGAGAATTCAAACTTTTCTTCAAGAATCCTGTTTTACCAATTTTATTCTTGGGAGCACCTATTATGTATGGTGTTCTGATCGGAAATGTTTATAAAAAAGGAAATGTAACCAATTTACCAATTATTGTTGTAGACGAAGATCATACGATGACAAGTCAGAAAATTATTCAGATGTTAGATGAAAATGAATCGGTGAAAGTTGCTGAAGTTTTACCTTCAACATTTGATTCTAAGAATAAAGCTTTAGCAATCGGAGCTGAAGTTGTGGTTGTTATTCCTCGAAACTTTCAGTCTGATGTACAACAAAAAAAATTACCTGAAATCGCTTATTTTGTAGATGCTTCAAATACGTTAACTTCTAATACAGCGGCAATCGCAATTACTACAGTTTTAACAACAATGAAAGCTGGTATTTCAATAGAAACAGCTCGAAAACAAGGTGTTCCAGAATATATTGCAACACAAAGCTACGAACCATTCAAATCAACGATGATTCGTCAAAATATCAGAAGTGGAAACTACTTATATTTTATGCTTCCAGGTGTTTTATTAACCGTTTTACAACAGGTTTTATTATTAGGTTTAGCACTTTCATTTGCTTCAGAATTTGAGAACAGAACATTTAATGAATTAATCTCAAAATCATCCAATCCATTTACCATTTTATTCGTCAAAACTTTCCCTTATTTATTTATGTCAGTATTTATATATATGCTGTATTATTGGTTCGGAATGTTTTATGACATGAAATTAGAAACCGAATTCTGGCCATTCTTCACTTCTTCTCTTGCATTTATTTTAGCCGTTTGCTTTTTAGGATTTTTAGTCAGCATTCTCCTTCCAAGTCAACTAAAAGCAACCGAAGTTTTGATGGTTGTTGCAACACCAAGTTTCATTTTAAGTGGATTTACATGGCCTTTAAGCCAAATGCCAAAATGGATTCAAGCAATTGCAGATTGCATTCCATTAACACATTATTTGAAAATATTCCGAATACTTTTCATAGAAAAAGGCGATCCTGCGTTAATTCAACCACATTTAAATAATCTAATTGTAATAGGAAGTATTTGCTTTGCCTTATCTTTGGCTATTCTAATCGTTAAAATAAGAAAAGCTAAACAATCGATGAAACAAATCGAAACAGAAAAGATTTAGCATCTTTTTTAACTTACAAAACAGATAATAAACCATGAATTTTCTTACAGTTGAAAATCTAACCAAATCATACGGAATCCGAACTTTATTTAAAGATGTAAATTTTCATGTAAACGAAGGCGATCAAATTGCATTTGTTGCAAAAAATGGAAGTGGAAAATCTACTTTACTAAAAATCTTAGCAGGCTTAGAAACGGCCGATTCTGGCGAGGTTCGTCCTGGGAAAGGTGTAAAAATATTGATGTTGGATCAAAGTGATGATTTTGACGAAAATTTAAAAAGTGAAGAATATATTTTCAATCATTCGAATGAAGTTTTAGATGTTGTTCGTCAATATGAAAACATGATCGAAAATGATCCAACAAATCCTGATTTAATTGATTTAATGGGAAAAATGGATGTTTTAGATGCATGGAAAGTTGAACCAACAATCAAGGAAATTTTATCAAAATTGAAAATTGATTTCTTGGATCAAAAAATTGGAAAACTTTCTGGTGGTCAGCGCAAACGTATTTCTTTAGCTAAATTTTTGATTGATTTAAGTTTCGAAACTGGATATGTTCTTTTGATTTTAGATGAGCCTACTAACCATTTGGATATTGAAATGGTAGAATGGCTTGAATATTTCTTGAACAAAGAAAACAAAACATTGATTTTGGTTACTCACGATCGTTATTTCTTAGATGCAATTTGTACCAAAATTCTCGAAATGGAGGACAAAACATTGTATGTACATTCGGGAAATTACGAAACTTATATTACGAATAAAGCATTGCGTATCGAAAATCAAAATGCGACAATTGACAAAGCGAAAAACCTTTATCGTAAAGAAATTGAATGGATGCGCCGTCAACCAAAAGCGCGTACGACAAAATCTAAATCGAGAATTGATGCTTTTTATGATACTGAGAAAGCTGCCAAACATAAAATTGTTGACCAAAAAGTTAAATTAGAAATGGTGATGACTCGATTAGGTCAGAAAATCATTGAAATGGAACATGTTTCGAAAGCATTTGGTCAAAAGAAAATTTTAGATGATTTCTCTTATATTTTCGCTCGTGGTGGAAAAATTGGTTTAGTTGGTAAAAATGGTGTTGGTAAAACAACTTTCCTTAAGATGTTAGAAGGAATTGAAGCAGCTGATTCTGGAACAATTGAACGTGGAGAAACCTTAAATATCGGACACTTTAAACAAGATGGAATCGAATTTAAAGGCGACGAACGTGTCATTGAGTTTGTGAAAGATATTGCAGATTTTTTCCCTCTTTCTAATGGAAAAGAAATGCGTGCAGAAAAATTCTTAGAAATGTTTTTATTTACGCCAGAACAACAACATACATTCATCTCAAAGTTGAGTGGTGGAGAGAAAAAACGTCTGCAATTATTAGCAATTTTGTACAAAAATCCTAACTTTTTGATTCTTGATGAGCCAACAAATGATTTAGATTTACCTACTTTAACGGTTCTTGAAAGTTTCTTAGAAGAATATCAAGGTTGTTTATTAGTTGTTTCCCACGATAGATATTTTATGGATAAAGTGGTCGATGAATTGATGATTTTTGAAGGCGAAGGAAAAATTTCTCGTTATATGGGAACGTATACAGAATATCACATCGAGAATAAAAACAAGCCTGAAATCGTTGAAAAGAAAATTGAAGAGGATGTTGTTACAGAAATAAAAGTAGTCGAAAAACCAAAAGTAAACGATATTAAGCCACGTAAATTATCTTACAAAGAACAGAGAGAGTTAGAGCAAATTAATAAAGATTTACCACTTCTGGAAGCGAAAAAAGAAGAATTAACGAATTTACTTTCCGACCCAAATTTAGGGTACGACAAAATCGCAACTATTGGAGATGAACTACAAAAAATTGTAGACGAATTAGAAGAAAAAGAATTTCGTTGGTTAGAATTAAGCGAATAAAAATATTGAATAGGAACTTTTTTTGAGTTCCTTTTTTTGTTTTAAAAATTCATTTCTATATTTACTCTATCAATCATCAGGAGTTTCTGAAAAATCAGAACACCAACCGAGCCAAAACCGCGCTACGATGGTATAAAATGAGGGCAAACGCTAAAATAAAAGGTTATTCTCCACTCTATCCTGTAGTTTTTATCATTAAAAATTGAAACAATGGTAAATCTAAAAAATGAATTTGTCGTATTATTCCGTGAATTAACTGACAACGAATTAGTCGATCGCTTTAATAAAATGTAGGAAACAGTTCCTGGAATTCTGTAAGAAGATGTTATGTCAAAACATTATTTGACGAATTACAATTCCGTAATTTTGATTGCACAACCATAGAAAGAGGAAACACATTTTCGCTTCAACATTATGTAATATTAATTGAAAATAGATTAGAATATTTAGATTAAACATAAAAAAAGGAAAACTTGAAACAAGTTCTCCTTTTTATTTTATGGTAGATAATATTACTTACTCTGCTCTTTTATAAAATCATTAATCGTAACATTTAATCGTTTATTTCGGATATCTTTTTCAAAACGAATTGGTTCAGCAACACGTTCAGCACAGTCTTTCATACCACAATTTTCACACGTAACCGCAACTTCTTTTACAGGAATTGAGGGATCATTCATAAATTTCACTTTACGTTGAGCTGATTTGTACAATACACCAATCGTTACGCTTCGTAAATAATTTGGATTGAATGGATCTTTCGTTGCAGAAGAAATTACATAATATTTTTGATTATTATTGAACGGATACAACGAAATTTGTGCAGAAATCTCATGATGATCATCTTGATGTTTTTCCAATTCTTTCAAAACATTTAACGAAACCCAACGACGACAATAATGCTCATCCGTTTCATTTGCTTGCGGCGACTGTTGTTGATTGAGATGAAGTTCTTTCGTTAATTTATATGAATTTGAACCAACTTTTGCTGACAAACGCAAGAAAAACAAATCACGAATATTAAAATGTTTGGGTAACAAATTTGTCATTCGTTGATAAACCGTTTCAGGTGATTCGGTATATTTTCCTAGAATTTCTTGAAATTTAGACAAATCATGATGCTCTATAGCAAACAAATTCTGCATATCCTTCAACAGTTTTTCTTCTGGTAACAACAAAGCTCCAGCAAAATAAGATGCATAAAAATTGTTTAACAATTGATCAAAATTATCAAAACTTGCCCACGAAAATGTATACAAACGTTCCTTCAAATCAAGATAATTATAGCCTAATTCTTTCGCTAAAATAAATCGTTTTTGATCATTGTCAGAATTAATATTGATATACAACAGCTTTTTCTCTTTGATAAAAATAGAACGTAATTTCGCTAAATCCTTCCCTCCTAACGAAGTGAAATCTTCATAAAGAATGGTATAATTATATTCTTCTTTCAGAATTTCTTCCATCGTTTCATTTTTTACAAAATCTTCTGATTCAATCAAATATTCTTGTAAAAAACTCTTTGCAGATTTTTCAATTTCAGGGAAATAATTATCATTTGCTTCCTGAAAAGACCTCAACGAAGCCAAGAAAAAACTTTCGCGTGTAAGATTGTAATTATTACCTATTTCAATCAACGTAGAAATGAACGCATTTACCTTCATTGGTGCGTTAGAAATGATCTCAATTAAATCTCTTTCTTCAATTCCGAAGAGTTCCAAAGGAATTTCTTGCAATAAATTTGATTGTAGAATCTCAGCGACTGGCGCTAAATTCTTATCCAATTTTAAAGAAACTATCTCATCATAAGGAATTTCCAACGCTTCGGCAAGAGCAACAATTTTATCAGTTTTTGGATATTTTTTACCTTTTTCGATCTCATTCAAATACGATTTCGAAAGTCCAGTTAACTTAGATAACTTAAACAATGACAAATCTTTAGCCATTCTTACTTGTTTTAGTTTTAACCCAAAAATTAATTTAATGTATTCTTCTTGCATAATTTTTTCAAAAATATTTGGTAAATGTAAACGAATTTTTATAATTTAGCGAACGTTCGCTGGAAGTAAAATTCCGCTCGAATAACCAAAACCAAAATTACAACAAAAACACAAAAAATGGATACTATTACAAGTGAATTAAAATTATCGCAGAATAAGCTGGATAGTTATCCAGATGTTTTGACAACCGAAGTGGTTAATTTTTTAACAGCTTTACACAAAAATTTCAACGAAAGACGTTTAGAACTTTTGGCGAATCGACAAGAAAGACAAATCTTTTTTGATTTGGGTAATTTTCCAACTTTTTTGTCAGAAACAAAAGAAATCAGAAATGGCGATTGGACAGCAGCTCCTATTCCAGCTGATTTACAAGACAGACGCGTTGAGATAACTGGTCCTGTTGACCGTAAAATGGTAATTAACGCGTTAAATTCAGGCGCTAATACATTTATGGCCGATTTTGAAGATAGTAATTCTCCCACATGGGATAACAATCTTCAAGGACAACAAAATTTAAGAGATGCAGTAGATGGTACTATTTCATTCGAAAATAATGGAAAAAAGTATCAATTAAACGAAAAGACTGCTGTCTTGCTTGTAAGACCGAGAGGTTTACATTTGAATGAAAAGAATATCATAATAGATAAACAAGAAATATCAGGCTCACTATTTGACTTTGGTTTATATTTTTTCCATAATGCACACACGTTACTTTCCAAGCAAAGTGGGCCTTATTTCTATCTTCCTAAATTAGAACATCACCTAGAAGCACGCTGGTGGAACGATGTTTTTGTTTTCGCACAAAATTATTTAAACATTCCACAAGCTACGATTAAAGCTACAGTTTTGATCGAAACTATAACAGCTTCTTTTCAGTTAGATGAAATTATTTACGAATTAAAAGACCACATCGCAGGCCTTAACTGCGGTCGTTGGGATTATATATTTTCTTATATCAAAAAATTTAAGAAACACCCAAATTTTATTGTTCCAGATCGTTCACAAGTTACGATGACTTCGCCTTTTATGGCTGCATATTCGCAAGCAGTTATTCAACGTTGTCATAAACGAAACATACATGCAATTGGTGGAATGGCTGCTCAAATTCCGATTAAGAATGATGAAAAAGCCAATGAAATCGCTTTCGAAAAAGTGAAGAATGATAAACTTCGCGAAGTAAAAAATGGACATGACGGAACGTGGGTTGCGCATCCTGCTTTGGTAAAAGTCGCAAAAGATATTTTTGACGAATACATGCCACAAGCGAATCAAATAGATAATAAGCGAGAAGATGTTATAACAACTGCCGAGGCTTTGTTAGAATTGCCAAAAGGAACAGTTACAAAACAAGGAATTCGAGACAATATTAATGTTGGAATTTTATACATCGAAAGTTGGTTATCTGGAAAAGGAGCCGCTGCCTTATATAACTTAATGGAAGATGCAGCAACAGCAGAAATCTCTCGTACGCAGGTTTGGCAATGGTTAAGCCAGTCGATTACATTAGAAAACGGATGCGAATTTAACAGTGACAAATACAAAAAATTAAGAGCTGAAGAGGTTCAGAAAATAAAACAATTAGTTGGTGAGGAAAATTATTTGAACGGAAGATTTGAAGAAGCTATTTCAATCTTTGACGAATTAGTTTTATCGCACAAGTTTACCGAATTTTTAACATTAGAAGCCTATAAGTATATTGATTAAGCCCTTATAACCAAACACACACGAAAAGAAATACACACACAACACACATTCATAAACAAAACACAAAAAACACAATTATGAGCAATCAAGAAAGAATTCAGAAGATTCGGCAGGATTGGGGAACTAATCCACGCTGGACAGACGTTGTTCGTCCTTATTCAGCAGAAGATGTAATTCGATTAAGAGGTTCTTTGGACATCGATTACACCTTAGCAAGATTAGGGGCTAAGAAACTTTGGGAAGGTTTGAATTCAAAACCATTTATGGCGGGTTTAGGTGCTTTAAATGGTAATCAAGCCATACAAGAAGTACAAGCTGGTTTAGATGCAATCTATCTTTCGGGATGGCAAGTTGCTGCAGATGCAAATCTTTCGGCAGAAATGTATCCAGATCAATCATTGTATCCAGCCAATTCGGTTCCAATGGTGATAAAGCGTATTAATAATGCGTTGCGTCGTCGCGATGAAATACAATCTGTTACCGAACAAGGAAACATTGATTATATGGTACCGATTATTGCCGATGCTGAAGCTGGATTTGGAGGAAACTTGAATGCTTATGAATTGATGAAACAAATGATAGAAGCTGGTGCTGCTGGCGTTCATTTCGAAGATCAATTGTCATCAGCCAAAAAGTGTGGTCATCTTGGTGGAAAAGTTTTAGTTCCAACACAAGAAGCAATTAACAAATTGGTTGCAGCGCGTTTAGCAGCAGATGTCTGTGGCGTTCCTACTCTATTGGTTGCCAGAACTGATGCAGAAGCTGCGAATTTGATTACTTCGGATATTGACGAAAGAGATCAACCTTTTATCATCCAAGGAAGTAGAACTTCTGAAGGTTTTTACAATGTGAGAAATGGTTTGGAACAAGGAATTAATCGAGGCTTAAGCTATGCGCCTTATGCTGATTTAATTTGGATGGAAACATCTAATCCAGATCTTGGAATGGCAAGAGAATTTGCACAAGCGATTCGAGAAAAATATCCAAATCAGATGTTAGCTTATAATTGTTCCCCATCATTTAATTGGGCAAAACATTTAACAGAAGTTCAAATGGAAACATTCCGCGAAGATTTAGCTGAAATGGGATACAAATTCCAATTCATTACTTTAGCTGGTTTCCATGCAATGAATACCTCTATGTTCGAGTTATCACGTGCATACAAAGCCAAAGGAATGGCGGGATATTCGGCATTACAAGAAAAAGAATTTGCGTTACAAGAAGAAGGTTTTGCAGCTGTAAAACACCAATCTTTTGTAGGAACACAATATTTCGATTACGTACAAAACACAGTGCAACAAGGCATTTCATCTACTACAGCTATGGCCGAAAGTACGGAAGCCGCACAATTCTAATACATACTTTTCAATTAGAAAGGACGTACCGCAACTACGTCCTTTTTTATTTTAATTAATTTTACTAATTACAAAAACTTTTCCATTCATTTCGAACGTATCTTTTTCCGATTTTCCAACTAAGATTCTAGCCAAAGGTGTTTGAGTTGATAGAACAAAAATCTTTTTATTCTCGAAAATAATTTCTCCAAAACTACACGCCATACAAAAATTCCCCATCGTAGTTTCAACATAACTTCCTAAACCAATAGTTTTGTTTTCCACAATTTTTATTTTAGAAAAGATGTCTTGTTGAATCAAAACTTCATTCAATTGATTTTGAATTCGAGTAATTTCCTGTTGCATCATTTCGCGCGATGTTTCGTATTTATCGCCCATACTACTTTTAGTATCGTTGTTAGAGGCGCGCAAATCGTCAATCAAACCATTCAAATACGTTATCTTATCGTCGATTTGTTGTGCTATAAATTGATATAATTCTGCTTTCATTTCTTTCAATTAAATTGTTTGAGGCTTATTCTTAAATTTCAGCATGTAAATGGTTCCCAAAAGACAAATAAATGCCGAAACATAAATCACCATCGGAATACGATCCAAATAATCCTGAAAATACCAACCCGCGCACAATGCTCCAAATCCTATCCCCGCTTCCAACGCAATATACATCGTTGCCATTGCCTTTCCACGTTCATCAGGTTTGCTAAAATCTATTGTCCATGCATTTAGTGCAGGAGAAAGAATTCCGGTTGAAATGCCATACATCAAACCTCCTAAAATCAACCCTATTTTTGCATCAATAGAAGCCAAAAGTACCAATGCAATAATCAATAAAACTAAGCCTAATTTTATCACCAACACACGCCCTTTTTGGTCAGATATCTTACCTGCAAAGAAACGAACCATCATAGATGATATTGTAAATACGATAAAGAAAACGCCTTTATTTTGAAAACCTAAATGTTCGGTCCAATCTGGAATTAATGTCAATATAGAACCATAAGCAACATACGAAAGAAACGTAATCAATGCCGCTGGCAAAGCTTCTTTTGCAAAAACATCTTGCTTCGAAATCTTTAGTAATCCGAACGAAAATTTCTGTTTATTTTGCAAGGTCTCTTTCATATTGAATAAAATCAATATCGATAATAATGCGAAAAACGAAGACGTAAAAAACATCACATTAATCGATGTATATAATGTAATTGTACTTCCCAATGCAGGTCCAATTGCCATTCCGATACTGAAACAAATTCCGTGCAAGCCCAATGCTTCGCCCCAACGTTCGCGCGGAATAATATCTGCAATATAAGCTGCTGTTGCAGTGGGTTTGAAACCTGTCGAAAAGCCGTGTACCAATCTCAAAAATAAAAAACCTGAAACGGTTGTTAAAACAGGATATAAAATTCCGCACACAAAACAGACAATAGAACCGACTGCCATAATAGGTACCCGCCCCACTTTATCGGTTAATTTTCCACTAAAAGGTCTCGAAATTCCCGCTGTCAAGGTAAATAATGCAATAATAAATCCTTTGTATTCTGCTCCTCCCATGCTGCTTAAATAAGCAGGTAGCTCGGGAATCATCATATTAAAACTCGCTGAAAACAACAACGAACTCAAACACATTAAAATAAAATGGAGATTATAAACGGGATCTGAATTTAATTTTTTATTAATGGCAGAAAACATAACGGATTTTTTGCAAAGGTAATTTATCTTAACCGAAACAAACTACACAATCCAAAAGTATTACTTGTTACAAAAAATTACTACATCATTCAACATTGTTAGCCGATATTTCATTGATTATATTCATGAAATTTCTTATTTAAGAACTACTTAGTTGATATGAAAATAACTTTTACATTAGAATACAGTTAAAATACCTTATTGTATTTAATTACTTACTAAATAATTCTTATTTTTGCTATATCAATTCTACTACCCTAAAAAACGATCTGACCAACTATTATTTTCAAGCATGAAAAACTATGAAAACCTAAAAGAGACCTTGTCTTTTTATGGCGTAAATTGTAATAAACTATATTATATCTCATCAGGAAATCCAATTTTTGCTTTTCCTGAAAGATCATTTCGAATCGACTTTTATGCATTTTGTATTTGTTTATCTGGCTCAATAGAAGTTGAGATAGATTCTCAGAAATATTTTATTACTCAAAACGAATTCTTGATTTCTGCTCCTTCTACTGTTTTGAAAATTCTAGATACTAACTCTAATTTTAGAATGAAATTGTTGTTTTTTGAGAAAAATTTTCTCCTTAAAAACATTTCTAATCCTTTCTTTATTGATAAACTTAATTTGTTTACACATCAAAACTTTACAGTTTGTAAGGCAAATAAAAAAGATGCGAATCATCTTTTAATGTTAATCAATTATCTTCAAGAACAACGAGAAAGAAATGTTTTGTTCTTAGAAGATATTATTCGATCGATTATTTTTACTTTACTTCTTGAATCTGCCTCTATAATTGCTGAACAATATTCAAAAGTAAATAAAAATTATTCCCGCGAAATCAACACTCTATTTTGTAAGTTTACACAACTTGTTCAAGAAAATGTTATCGCTCACAAAGACGTACAGTTTTATGCAGATCAATTGTTTATTACAAATAAATATTTGATTCACCTTGTAAAAAAAGCAACTAAGAAAACTCCACATGTTATTATTGACGAGTATTTATTAAAAGAAGCGTATGTTTTGCTTGGCTACTCAGAGAAAACAATTGTCCAAATAGCATTAGATCTAGGTTTCAACTCTTCTTCATCTTTTGGTCGGTTTTTTAAAAAATACACTTCAATTTCTCCTCAACAATATAGAAAACAACAACATATATAAAAAAAGAAATTTGGGATACAAATGACGAATTTCGGGATACTTTAGAAAAATAATAAAGCGTAATTTTATTCTAGAATCTTAAAATAAATAATTATGGATAAAGTTACTTCAAAATTTGACAACGTTTTAAATCATTCTACTATCTACGGAAATATTGATCATCAACCAGATGCAAGTAAAGAAACACCAAGAAACACTCCAGAAAAATCTTATCCTTTCTCTGATCAGATAGGAAATTACCAACGCAATAAAGGAATTCCTACAAAATCTTATAAGGACAGTAAGGTATATATTGTGGGAAGTGGTATTGCAGGTTTAGCTACTGCCTATTATTTTATTAGAGACGGACATTTCACTCCAGAGAATATCACATTTATAGAACAACTTCAGGTTGAAGGAGGTTCGTTAGATGGAGCTGGAAATGCAAAAGATGGTTACATAATTCGAGGAGGTCGAGAAATGGATTGTACCTACGAGAATTTATGGGATATTTTCCAAGACATTCCTGCATTAGAGTTACCAGAACCTTATAGTGTTTTAGACGAATATAGATTAGTAAATGATAATGATTCTAATTATTCTATTGCACGTTTAATTCATGAAAAAGGGAAAGTAAAAGACTTTAGTAAATTTGGTTTAAATAAGAAAGATCAATTAGCTATTATCAAACTTTTGTTGAAGAAAAAAGAAGAATTGGACGACATAACGATTGAAGATTATTTTAATCAATCATTCTTAGAAAGTAATTTCTGGACATTTTGGCGCACAATGTTTGCCTTTGAGAATTGGCATAGTTTACTAGAGTTCAAATTATATATGCATCGCTTTTTACATGCGATTGATGGTTTAAATGATCTTTCTTCATTGGTATTTCCTAAATACAATCAATACGACACTTTTGTTACGCCATTAGGTAAATGGTTAAAAGAAAAAGGAGTAAAAATTCAGTTAAATACACTGGTTAAAGATTTAGATTTATTAATTAATACAGAAGGAAAAGTAGTCAAAGGAATTATAACAGAACAAGATGGACAAGATGTAATTATTCCTGTTACACCAAATGATTATGTTATTGTAACTACTGGTTCTATGACTGAAGATACTGCGTATGGAGATAATACAACGGCACCAGTTTTAGCGATAGATAATAATACTAGTGGTCAAAGTGCAGGATGGAAACTATGGAAAAACCTTTCTGCTAAATCTCCTGTTTTTGGTCGTCCAGAAAAATTTTGTGGGAATATTGAAAAATCTTCATGGGAATCTGTTACTTTAACTTGTAAACCTTCTGCATTAGTAGAAAAACTAAAAGAATATTCTGTTAATGATCCATATTCAGGTCAAACTGTTACAGGTGGAATTATTACCATTACAGATTCTAATTGGTTAATGAGTTTTACTTGTAATCGTCAACCACATTTTCCTACACAACCAGATGATATTTTAGTTCTTTGGGTTTATGCATTATTTATGGATAAAGAAGGAAACTACATCAAGAAAACAATGCCTACTTGTACAGGAAACGAAATCCTAACAGAATTATGTTATCATTTAGGAATTGAAGACCAAATAGATGACGTTATTGAGAATACAATCACTCGTTCTGCTTATATGCCTTACATCACATCTATGTTTATGCCTAGAGCAAAAGGAGATCGCCCACAAGTAGTTCCAGCTGAGTGTAAGAATCTAGGTTTAGTTGGTCAATTTGTAGAAACCAATAACGATGTAGTTTTCACAATGGAAAGTTCTGTTCGTACCGCACGTATTGCAGTTTATGAATTACTTAATTTAAATAAGCAAGTTCCAGACATTAATCCATTACAATACGACATTCGTCATTTATTAAAAGCAACTAAAACGTTGAACGATGATAAACCATTTATGGGTGAAGGTTTATTGAATAAAGTTTTAAAAGGAACTTATTTTGAACATATTCTACCTATTGGATCAGATTCTCCTCAAGAGGAAGAAGAAAAAGAATCTTTTCTATTAGAACAATTTGGTAAATTCAAAGAATGGGTAGGACATTTTAGAGGTTAAAATCACCCTCAATTCAATCCTGAATACCAATACTATAAAACCAATAAAAGCTTCTAAATCTTTAGTGATTTAGAAGCTTTTTGAGTATTACTATATTTTTTCTATTTAAAAACTATACCAGCTTTTATTAATAAATATTAGCTATAGTGATATTATTATTGAATTATTAAAGGTTTTATTTCAAATTCTGATTCAATATTTTCCTTTAATTTTAGAAATTCTATTGTATGCATACTATGCAAATCAACATCAGTTAATCCAAATGGTCCATTTTCAAGCTCAATTATTGCTTTCTCCATTTCATCAAGTTCATTTTCGAAATATTTAAAATGCTAATTAATGATTTTTAAATTTAAAATTAATTCTATTGGTTTAGATTCAACTTTCCTTGCTAATTCAAACTTTTTTAAAGTTTCACTTTCATTCCATTCTTCTGTTGGAAAGTAAGGAATTTGAATTAGTTTATCATTATCAATTTTTATAAAAGACTCAAACTCCTGTAATCCATATTTATTTTCTGGGTTATAACAATATTTTATTTCGGTTATAATTTTTCCAATACTATCAGTCAGGGTCATTTTACAAAATTAAACTTAACAATATTTCTTTACAAGAATAAACAAAACCTGTTTTACAAAAAAGTTGTCATTTCTATATTTCATTCAACAACATTCCAATATACAAAATCTCAACCACTCCCAACACCTCATAAAAAAAGCTCTTATCAAAGAGCCATTTGGTTAAAGAACTGTTTTGGATAATAAAATTTATTTCCAAATTTTATATAAGGAATCTTATTCGTTTTCCTCATCCTATACAACGTTTTGTCACTCACGTTAAGCAAACTTTTTAGGTCTGCGTTATCATAGAATTTCTGATTTTCTTCTAATAGTAGAAAAGTTTTTTGGAATTCTATCAGCAGGAGCTTCATATCCTTTAATGCCTCTCCATCGTTTTGTAAAAATAAATCATTTTTCATATATTTAGTTGATGTTAAGATGTACTAATTTATAAAATAAATACTTAATAACCAAATATTTACCAAACAAACAATATTCCTTTACACGAAATCTAGCTATCACCCTACTTTTTGTAGAGTACTCAAATCGATTATGTTCGACAATAAACCAATGTATCGTTGAACAGTTTTAGGATTAAAACCATAAATACAAGCAAGCTTCTCCCAGAATTTTACACCAAACATAAAGTTGAAAAAAAAATACATATTCACTTTGCAAAAAAAATACCACATAGAAACATAGAACCAAATGATTTTGCTTTCCAATTAGTAGTCTACCTATTCGTATTTTCAACTAATCTTTATAAGCCATCACAACTAAAACTATGTTTCTATGTGGTCAAAATAAATTTGAACAATATCTATAAAATTCTATTTTCGATACGATTCTTCTTCACTCTTCTACGCCATTAATCAAAGTATTGTACCGAAAAATCACTCCAATCAACGAACTTCATTTTACTACTACCTCACTACTACCTTTACACAACCATATACTCGCCAAGATAAATACTGGTACTCGCCATAGCCTTTGTTTCACTATTCAGAAACGCCCAAAAATTCACTTTTTTGCCATTGTAATACGTTGGTAAAGTAACATCTATAATCATAGAATCACGAGTTACAACATTCTGAAACACTTCGAACGAATTTAGTTCCTCGCAATAACAAACAAGATTCACAAAATCCGAAGATTGCGCATTGCCTTGCCCAGAATTATCTTCCCAATTCATTTGGAAACTATCCCCACCTGCCGTTTCTATCGTAGGTTGTAAAAAGCCAACCAAATCGCCTTTCGACACCAATACACGCTCTAATACAATAACAGGTAAACCATTCTCCATTTCCAATGCATTGTTCAGCATATAAGACGTCGCGATGTTGTAGCGCGATTTTAGCCCGACTCTATTCCCAAAATATAAATTAAGAATAAGACGAATTGGTTGCAAAAAACCAATAATTTTCTTAAATTTGATTTGTTGCATCAATTGCAAATCAGTAGGTTGGCTTTTAGATTTTTTTGGCAAACTACGGATAATGTCTTTGCCGCGCCAATTAACGCCTACTACAGTTCCTACTTTTCCTGAGAATCCACCAAGGATTCCTTTTTTAATTTCTGCCATAATTGCAAGTTTTTATTGTTAATATTCATAAAGTTAGCAACAGAAACAACACCATTTACAAAAACACAATTTTGTGCCCGCATTTGCCCTGCTCTGCCCGCATTTGTCCACTTCTGTCCAGTTGCTTTTTACACAATACTAGTAATATAACAAAATAAAAACCTCGATAACCTCCTATTTATAAGAGGTAGAGAGAAGTGAAATTT
>NZ_DEVJ01000066.1:0-1056 GCF_002362875.1 Empedobacter sp. UBA3239
TAAAAACTCAAATTATTTAATATGCACAACGGGTTTAATATTATTTGATTAATTTATTCCTAACAGATTAACAATAATCGATATTCATCTTTATTTTCTTTCGGCGCGCGATGTACACAAGGCAAAACTTTTTGTTCTGGGTGATCAACTGCCAATCGCCAAAGATTCCCTAATCCTAAATTAATTGGTTCTACACCTGGACGAATTAGATAATGCAAATCAAAGAAATATTCCTTCAAAAAATCTTCAAAACCATCAATGTGTCCATCATATAATTCGAATAGTTTTTCTCTAATTTCTGGAATCAAAATTTTTTGTTCCACATTTTCATTTGCAACAATATCACTGGAAGCGCCATAGTAAGTGCACAAAAAAGTATCCGTAGGAATTGGCGAACGATCAACGTGAAATGAATAAACATCTGTCGAAATAAAATCAAATTCAGTATCGCGTTCGTAACATTTCAGTAAGTTTAAAGTTGGCGAAGCGCCAAAATCAGTTAATTGTTGTAAATCATTGATCAAAATATTTCTCGCTTTAATTCCTTCATTAGATAAATCTAAATCATTCAAATCATCAATAGAAATAACAGTAATATCATCTTTTAAAATCAATTGCTTCACAATTTCCTCAAAATCACCTTCTAAATTTCGCTGCCAATTTATCGCATTATTTTTCCCAGAAAAAGCTGTATGTACAAGTTCATTAAACGAAGAAACGATAAGAACTTGTGTAGTTGATTAGAATTATTTTGAGCAATCATATAATCGCAAAATTACTATTTATCGAAAAATAATTCAGCCTAAAAATTAAATTATTCTGAATGCAAATTCTCCTTTACAAAAGTTGTATTTTTACCAAAGATTAAAAGACAATGGAAAAAGAAATTATCACCAAAACATTTACATATAAAGGCCACTCCAAAACTTTTAGCGCAGAAGTGCAACCTTTACCGCCTTTCAATCCAGAAACGATGGATCGCGTGAAGTATGAGGAAACCAAAGAAGCGCATTATATGCTTGCCGAAGCGGAAGTTTATAATCAAAAAACAGAATG
>NZ_DEVJ01000066.1:1176-3041 GCF_002362875.1 Empedobacter sp. UBA3239
TATAATCAAAAAACAGAATGGTTTTTTAAAATTGAACAAGAATTGCAAAAATAATAAAACGACACTTATGCTAAGTGTCGTTTTTTGTTTAAGTTTAATCCACAAAATTAAAACATGAAACAAATTACTCTAGCATTATTTACACTTTTTACGCTTTCGGCTTGTACTTCTAGCAAAACGGTTTTTCATAAAAAATGGACAACGAAACAAGCGCCAGAAAATTTTGTTGCTCGATTTGAAACGACAAAAGGAAATATTGATATCGAAGTTGAAAGAAAATTATCACCAAAAGCTGTTGATCGTTTTTATCAATTGGTGAAGTTCAATTTTTTCGAAGATGGAACTTTTTATCGCGTTGTTCCGAATTTTGTTGCACAATTTGGAAATACAGACACAATTGTTTCTAATCAATGGAAAAAATTTATTGTAGAAGATGAACCTGTTATTGCTGGAAATAGTAAAGGTGCTTTGAGTTTTGCGCGCGCTGGAAAAAACACAAGAGATTTGGATTTGTTTATTAATCTGAAAGATAATCATCGTTTGGATACAATCAATTCGAATGATGTCGTAGGTTTTCCAAGTTTTGGAAAAGTAGTGAACGGAATGAATGTTGTAGAAAGTTTGTATGATGGTTACGCTGGACAAACAATGGAAGACGAAGAAATTTTTAACAGTACAAAATTAATGCGCGAAAGATATCCAAAACTTGACAAAATATTGAATGCAAAAATCATTAAATCAAAGAAGAAAGAAATAGTAAAATAATGTGACATAAAGTTTTAACATGACACAAAAATCAATTTAAATGTTTTGGCATGTACTTTGTTATACATAATACGTTTTTAAAACATATTTTGTGAAATGAAAAAATCAAAATTCTTTAAAGTCGCTGGAGCAGCAGCAATGGCAGCTCAAAAAGACAAATCTTTTTTTGAAAAAGTAAAGGCTTTTTTCAATATGTTAGGTGATTACAAAAAAGGAAGTTATAAACCTGACAACATGAATTTATTTCTTGGATTTGTAGCAACTTTATACATTATTTCTCCTATTGATATCATTCCAGAAGCGCTATTTGGACCTTTTGGTTTGATAGATGATTTTGGGATTTTACTTTTTGGAATGAAATATTTCAACAAAGAAATTATTAAATATCTTGCATGGAGAGATACGCAAAGAGCCTATGCAAATGTTGAAGATGCAAAAATTATTGATTAGCAATAAATTAAATAGCTATAAAAAATCCGATTGAATTTTCAGTCGGATTTTTTATTTCAGATTATTCAAAAAGTGTTCTCTATCTCATAAATAAAATTTATTATCTGCCGATTATTCATTAGATTTGAGCAATACAATACTAAAAACTAAAACACCTGAATAATGGTAATTATTAATAATTTCGATGAATACAAAGCTTTCGAAGGTAAAGAAATCGGTAAATCTGACTGGCATATAATAAATCAAGAACAAATCAATCGCTTTGCTGATGCAACTTTAGATCATCAATGGATTCATACAGATCCTGAAAAAGCAGCTAACGAAGGACCTTTCAAAAAAACAATAGCACATGGTTATTTAACGCTTTCTTTAATTCCTCATTTATGGAATCAAATTGCGGAAGTGCGCAACATCAAAATGTTAATCAATTATGGAATTGAAAATTTGAGATTTGGACAAGCTGTTTTGGTTGATAGTGAGGTAAGATTAACTGCAAAATTGAAATCTATTACTAATTTGAGAGGAATTGCAAAAGTTGTCATCGAAGCAAATTTAGAAATTAAAGATAATCCGAAACCTGCTTATACGGCAGATGTGGTTTTCCTTTACCACTTTAATGATTAATTAAAGATCAATATAATTTACAAAGC
>NZ_DEVJ01000066.1:3203-3545 GCF_002362875.1 Empedobacter sp. UBA3239
ATCAATATAATTTACAAAGCTTCTATTTTTTATAG
This sequence comes from Empedobacter sp. UBA3239, assembly GCF_002362875.1. Classification (NCBI taxonomy): domain Bacteria; kingdom Pseudomonadati; phylum Bacteroidota; class Flavobacteriia; order Flavobacteriales; family Weeksellaceae; genus Empedobacter; species Empedobacter sp. UBA3239. The sequence continues at coordinate 3,239 of NZ_DEVJ01000066.1, forward strand.
AAGCTTTTTCTTTTCATAAAATATCGAAGTATCTTGCGTTCGATTTCATATAACATGCAAAAAATTCAAAATAATAAAACCTTAATTTCTATTGTTGGACCAACTGCAATTGGTAAAACAAATTTGGCAATAGAAATTGCAAAACATTTTCAATCCGAAATTATTTCTTGTGATAGTCGTCAATTTTTCAAAGAAATGAAGATAGGAACTGCTGTTCCTTCTGAGGAAGAATTGACTGAAGTGAAGCATCATTTTATTCAAAATATTTCTATTCACGAAAAATATTCGGTTGGTGATTTTGAGCGTG
>NZ_DEVJ01000066.1:3641-6883 GCF_002362875.1 Empedobacter sp. UBA3239
TGGCTTAGCTTTTTTGAATAATTATTTCAAAACAAATGACATTTGCGTCATGGTTGGTGGCTCTGGTTTATATGAAAAAGCGATCACAGTTGGCTTTGACGAATTTCCTGATGTTGATCCTAAAATTAGAGAAGATTTGAATAATGAGCTTGCTGAATTTGGAATTGAAAAATTGCAAAAAGAATTGCAAGAAGTCGATCCAAAGTATTTTGAAGAAGTTGATATTTTCAATAAACAGCGTGTAACACGTGCTTTAGAAATTTTTAGATCTTCGGGTTTACCTTTCTCTAACTTCAGAAATCAAGATTTAAACAAACGTCCATTTAACATAATTAAAATCGGTTTAGAACTTCCTCGCGAAGAAATGTACAACCGAATCAATCGTCGAGTTGATATTATGATGAACGAAGGTTTATTAAATGAAGCAAAAAATTTATTTCCTTTAAAAGATTTGAATGCTTTGCAAACTGTTGGTTATCGAGAATTGTTCGACTTTTTTGAAGAGAAAATTACATTGGATTTTGCGATAAAAGAAATCAAAAAGAATACAAGACGTTTTGCAAAACGTCAAATGACATGGTTCAAAAAAGATGAAACTGTCAATTGGTTTTCTCCTTTCGAACAAGAAAATATCATTAATTTTATATCGAACAAAATATAAATTATGGAAAATTTTGTTGCCATCGATTTCGAAACTGCAAACAATTATCGTAATTCTGCTTGCGCGGTTGGAATTGTAACTGTGACAGATAATGTGATTACAGACGAGTATTACACGTTAATTCAACCACCACAAAATCAATATAATTATCATAATATTTTGGTTCATGGAATTCGTCCCGAAGACACAATCGATGCACCAAGTTTTGAAGATGTCTATTTTGAAATCAAACATCGTTTACAAAATCAGCTTGTTGTTGCACATAACGAATCGTTTGATCGTTCTGTTTTGAAGAATACAATGGAGTTTTATAGCCTCAATTACTCTCAACTTAACCTTGCCGAAAAGTGGGAATGTACATACAGAATTTTCAAACAGAAAGGAATTGTTCCTACAAAATTATCCGATTGTGCTCGCCGATTTAATCTTCAACTCAACCATCATGAAGCTTTATCTGATGCAAAAGTTTGTGCTCAATTATACTTATTAAAATAGTTTTTACTAAAAATTTATCTGATTTAACGTTTAAAAAACAATTCTATATTAATTATAATAGATTTATATTCAAAACTATATCCATTTACAAATATTTGTAAGTATTTACAAGTATTTAAAATTGATTAATAATAACTTTAATAATTCACTTTTCTAAGAAATTCGTTACATCAAATATTGAACTTCAATAAAGTTTATTTTGATTTTGAGGAATGAATTGATAATTTGAAAAATTAACTATCAGAATTTTTGATAAGATGAAGTATAAACTAAAATTTAGTTCCGATAAATCTTTGCAAGTTGAAAAAAATAATAATTTAAAAAATTGATTTCAATTGGGTTTTTATCGAAGAAGTAAAATAATCACATTATGTATTTAACATAATAAAGAGGGTTACTCTGGGAACATTAATTTCAAAATTGAAAAATTGATACCTCCCTACTCTTTTTAAAAAGATAAAAAAAGGCTGCATTTGCAACCTTTTTTTATAACATTATAACGCCTTCTATCTTCGAAACTTCTTTGTAATAATTGATTACTGTATCCGCATCAATCACATAAAGTTTAATCGAAATAGATGTATATTTTCTATTTTTTGAAGCTTTGTAATCAAATTCAGCATTCGTTCCTGCAAAAATATCTTTTATTTTTTTCATCGTTTCTTCACTTGAAGGATAAATGAATTTGAACAAATAATCTGCTGGAAATTTTTGAACATCATCTAATCTTTCTTTGAATTTTGCATAAAAATCCTGCTCATTGTGAGAGTTATCTGGTATTTCTTCGAATGTATAATCTCTATTTGCGTCCATATCTATTATTTTTTGTTACAATGTCAAAAACAATACCACTTCACATTCTTAATAAAATATAGAATTAATAAGACATTTTGACATATTATAAATCTTATAATTTCAATCTCATCATATAATCTATTTGTTCATCATCTCCAAGTCTGAAAATATGTTGATCGAATTTTTCGAAACCATTCTTTAAATAGAAATTAATCGCAGAAATATTCTTTTCCCAAACTCCTAACCAAATTGTATGCAAGTTGAGGTTTTTAGTTATTTCTACAGCTTTATTAAAAAGAATTTGTCCAATTTTCTTTCCTTGAAACAATTCTAACACATAAATTCTTTCAATTTCCAAAGAATTCATATCATAAACTTCTGTTTGAGCATCACCAATATTTAATTTCAGATAACCGACAATTTTTTGGTTAATCATTGCAAAAAAGAACAACGAATTTTGATTCTTCAATTCTTTTAATAATTGATCTTCTGAAAAACTTTCGTTCAAATATTTTTGCATATCCTCTTCTGTGTTAGAAGAAGAAAATGTATCTGCAAATGTCTTTTTAGAGATTTCTTGAAGTTCTGTAATGTGTTTTTTTTCAACTCTTTTTATTGTAATTTCTTCGTTCATTAATGCGAAACAAATTTTAATCCTACAATTGAACTAATTAATGTAAAAATAAAGAATATTCTCCAAAAATTAGCTGGTTCTTTGAATACAAAAATTCCGATTAAAACTGTTCCAACAGCGCCAATTCCAGTCCAAACAGCATAAGCAGTTCCCAAAGGTAAAGTTTGTGTTGCTTTGATTAATAACGTCATACTTGCAACCAAACATATTGCAAAAGCGCCATACCACATGTACATTTCTGAGCCTGTTGTTTCTTTGGCTTTCCCTATAGATGATGTAAATCCAATCTCGAATAATCCTCCTAAAATCAATAAAATCCAATTCATTTTGTTAATATTTTGATGCAAAGATGAATTAGAAAAAAATAGAATTTTTTTACATTTGTAAAAAAATTATTCGCTTAAATTTCTGTGCGAATCCTACTTAATGTCACTTGAGAAATTCCTAAATAAGACGCGATATAACCTAATTGCACACGATTAATCAAACTTGGATTTTCTTCTAACAATTTTTTATAACGATCAATCGCCGTTCCTAGTTGCCTAGAAATAAAACGCTCTTCAGTTTTTATCAATTCAATTTCAGCAAGTTTTCTTCCCCAATTTGCAATTTCTAAATTTGTCGCATAAAACAATTGTATGTCTGAAGATTTAATTT
>NZ_DEVJ01000066.1:6989-7642 GCF_002362875.1 Empedobacter sp. UBA3239
TATGTCTGAAGATTTAATTTCATATAACTCACAATCTTCCATTAATTCGATTGTTTCGTAACTAATTTTATTTTCGACATAACTTCGCATCGATAAAATCAAATCGCCTTCTTTCCCAAACCAAAACGTAATTTCTTTTCCATCGTCTACGCGCGAACAATTCCTTTTTTGATGAAATATAACTTTTTCTCAACTTTATCAGCATCAATAAGCGTGGTGTTTTTTGGTAATCGAATCAATTGAATTTTATCTGCTATCAATTGAATAGACTGTGATGAAAGTGGCGAAATTTGATTTAAGATTTGTTCTATTTCCATTATTGAAACTTGTCTAGTAAAAGTAAACAAAAAACTCAACCTAAAATAGGCTGAGTCATTCAAATTAAATTAACACCTGAAGTCTACTTTGCATGTAGACCGCATTCTTTTTTACTATTGTCTTCCCACCACCATCTTCCGGCACGAAAATCTTCACCTTCGTTTATAGCACGTGTGCAAGGAGCACAACCAATACTTATAAAACCCTTGTCGTGTAACGGGTTGTAAGGAACTCTATTTTCTTTCAAATATTCGAAACAATCCTCTGTTGTAAAATCAATCAATGGATTGAATTTGAATAATTGTTTTTCTTCGTCAAACTCTATTTCGTGCATA
>NZ_DEVJ01000066.1:7782-8354 GCF_002362875.1 Empedobacter sp. UBA3239
TATGTCGATTATTCGATTGCTCCGCACGCAAACCTGTAATCCAAACTGATGCTTCTTTTAATGCACGATTCAAAGGAATTACTTTTCTGATATAGCAACATTGTTTTCTCAAATCAACCGAATCGTAAAAAGGATTAATTCCATTTTCTTCAACAAAATTTTCTAACTCCTCTGTTGGTGGATAAAATGGTTTAATCTTCGCTTGATATTTAAATTCTGTTTTGTTCCACGTATTGTACGTTTCCTGAAAAACACGACCTGTATCTAAAGTAAAAATCTCAATATTGTCTAATTTTTGACTTAAAATAGCATGAGAAATAACTTGATCTTCGAAACCAAAACTTGTCGAAAAAACTATTTTTTCTTTAACGTTGTTATTCAAAAACAATAATTTTTCTTCTAAACTTACTTGTCCTGTAACTTTTTCTAATATCTCTTTTAGTTGATTCATTTTCTTATATAATATCTATAGTTTTTATAGAGTATTTATTTTTAACAAATGTATTAATTCCAATTTTCTAAAACAACACTAATCTCGACTAATTTTATAGATATAATACCCGTTGTGCATT
>NZ_DEVJ01000067.1:0-57646 GCF_002362875.1 Empedobacter sp. UBA3239
CTCTTATTCACGTAATTATGTTCAGAACCTCAACTCGTTGTTAATTTGAAGTATCGAGAAATCTATTACTTTCATTTTTTATTCATTACTTTTCTATTTTAATTATCGGTATTTATATGCCCTTCGGGGAATAGTCAAAAAAACTAACGAAAAAAGACTTGGCTGTAAAACTCTCTACTAAATATGTTCTCATTTCTCTAAAGATTTTAAAAACCCTACGGGCTAATACCTTTTTAAGTTTCATTCAAACATTTTCTTAACGTGTGTGTTTTAATACCGTTTTCGTCATTCTTTTCCAATATTCAAATTCGCTTTTAGTACGGTCACTGAGGTTTTAGAAGGAAAAAATCAAACATGCGAAGGGAATAGATCATAAAAATGTGGCTTCGTGAACCTCAGCCACCAAGAAAAACCTGTTCCTAGGCTCTCGAAGGGAAAAGATCAAACTCTCGAAAGAAAAAAATCTTAAAAATGTGACTTCGAGGACCTCAGCCACCAAGAAAAACTGATCGTTCCCTGAGGCACTCGAAGGGAAAAGATCAAACTCTCGAAAGGAAAATATCGTAAAAGTGTGACTTCGAGAACCTCAGCCACCAAGAAATAATCGTACCCTAAAAGGTATAATTATTACGTTTATATAAATTTTATACCTTTTTGGGTATAAAACAAAAATTATGATTATATTTATACCTCAAAGGGTATAAGTATGAATCAATCAATTGCAGAATTTATAAAACAAAAAAGAAAAAGATTAAAACTTACACAACCTGAATTAGCTGAAAGAGCTGGAGTTGGTTTGAGGTTTATTCGTGAACTTGAACAAGGAAAGCCGTCAGTAAGATTAGATAAAGTTAATCAAGTTTTAGCTTTATTTGGTTCTGAAGTTGGTGTAATTGATAAAATTGAGCAATGAGAAAAGGTTTAGTCTATTATAAAAATAAATTTGCAGGAACAATTTCTGAAAATGAAAATGGATATATTTTTCAATACGATCAAGAGTATTTGAATAATTTAGAGTCGAAGCCAATTAGTTTGACACTTCCTATGCAACAAGATTCTTATGAAAGTAAAATTTTGTTTCCTTTTTTTGATGGATTAATTCCTGAAGGTTGGCTTTTGAATATTGCTGTTAAAAATTGGAAATTAAATTCTAAAGATCGTTTTGGCTTACTATTAACCCTTTGTAGAGATTGTATTGGAGCTGTTTCTATCGTTTCAAATAATGAAGAATTATGAAAAAGTGCCTAAGTTGTTACAAAGAATTAGCAGAAAATGAAACTGATTTTCATTCTAAATGTTCTAAAAAAATATTTGGTTCAACTACTCCTCCACTAATTGAATTTGATAGTAAACAATTAGAAGAATTAGCTAAAAAACTAATTGTAAAAAGTGTTGCAGTTACAGGTGTACAGCCAAAATTATCTTTAAATCTTATAAGTGATATAAATAAGCAATCAAGATTTACAATTGTTGATCTAGAAGGAAATTATATTTTAAAACCAGCATCAAAAGAATATATCGACTTACCTGAAAATGAAGATTTAACCATGCATTTGGCTGAATTGGTAAAAATAAAAACAGCAAAACATACACTTATTCGGCTTAAATCAGGAGAATTAGCTTATTTAACAAAACGATTTGACAGAAAAAATGAAGATAAAATTGCAGTTGAAGACTTTTGTCAATTGACAGAAAATTTAACGGAACACAAATATCGAGGTTCAATAGAAAAAATCGGAAAATTAATTTATCAATTGACTAAAAATAGTGGTTTTGAAGCTCAAAAATTATTTGAAATTGTTTTATTTAATTACTTAACAGCAAATGCGGATATGCATCTAAAAAACTATTCATTAATCGAAAATGATTTCAATGAATACGAATTATCTCCAGCTTACGATTTATTGAATACGCTGTTATTAATTCCCGACGATAAGGAGGAGTCTGCATTAACAATTAATGGTAAAAAAAATAGATTAAAAGTTGAAGATTTCAACCAATTAGCTAAATCCCTTAAAATCCCTGATAAATCAGTGGAATCTATTTACAAAAGATTCATCAAAATTAAACTAAAATGGATCGATTTTGTGGAGATTAGTTTCTTAAATAAGGATACTAAACAAGCGTATATTGAAACATTGAACACTAGATTTAATAAATTGTTTAGTTCTAATAATTAGAGCAAGTACGACTTCAAGAACCTCAGCCACCAAGAAAACCCGTTCCATGAGGCACTCGAAGGGAAAAGAGTAAACACTCGAAAGGAAAAGATCGTAAAATGTGACTTCGAAAACCTCAGCCACCAAGAAATCGTTCCCTGAGCATTCTAAATGCAGTATCTTTCTATCACTTTTTTATTCATAGCTTAATCTATTTTAATTATAGATATTCATTTGAAACAATTAATAACTCATGAATAAAAAATGAATGAATATAGTTTTTCAAAATCCTTTTTCTAATTCAAATTCGTTGTCACTTTTAACAACAAATTTTGTCATTCTGAACTCGTTTCAGAACCGCATACTTAGTCTTAGTCTCATTCACATCGTAAAATACATATATCTGAAACCTCAAAAACTACTAATCGGCTCATAATTCATACTTTTTTGAGCCAATTAATCAAAATAATCGGCTCATCGTTAAATGAAATAAAAAAATAAATTGGGATTACCTTATTGAAGAAAGTCTTTCAAGCTTACTAAAAAAAACATAAAAACTTTATTTACAATAAATTATAAATAAAATTAAAAATTATAGACATAAAAAAAGCACCTTTAAAAAGGTGCTTTTGTGGTCCCACTTGGGCTCGAACCAAGGACTTGCTGATTATGAGTCAGCTACTCTAACCAACTGAGTTATAGGACCAAAAATAAAAAGAATAATACCTTTTATTTTGAATGCAAATATATAAAATCTAAAACATAAAAAACAAGTTAAAAATAAAAGAATTTTAATGTTTTTCACAACAAATTCAATTACAATATAATAGTGTTGTATTTTTATTATAATATTTATAATCCTTAATTTGATTAAAATGAAATAAATTATGGTTTATTAACATTATACTTTATTAAACATAATTGACCTATCGAAAAATATGTTCTCTTTCCATTCTGATAACAGCAAATCTGAATTAATGATTCTTCATTTTTATTGAGTTTATTCTTTCAATTATAGACCAACAAAATCTGTATTTGACTCATAATTATACGTTTTAAAAGTCAAATCTATTTTATAAGAATGATGATTTTCTTATTTAGAATTGGGCTAAGAAAGATGAAGTAAAATAGTGAATTTAAAATGTTTAATTGATGTTAATGAACTTAATGAGCTAAATAAATTTATTAATCGGCTCATATTTTTATTATATTTGAGCCAATTAGATTAAATAATCGGCTCATGAAATACAATTGGCAATATAAAAATTGGGCAAATTTTGAATATGACTCATCTGTAATTGACCAAATAGTTATAAAATTTGCTTTAGAAACAGGCGAATTAAAAGGAATGATTGATACCCTGCCCGAAGATATCAAGCAAGAAACGATTATTCAATTTATGATTGATGAAGCAATTAAAACTTCTGAGATTGAAGGCGAATTTTATAGCCGTCAAGATGTAATGTCATCCATTAAAAATAAAATTGGGATTCATTCTTCTATTAGCCATATAAAAGATAAAAATGCACGTGGAATAGGTGAATTAATGGTCGATGTTCGTAATAAGTTTAAAACTGAACTAACAGAAGATTTAGTAAAAGAATGGCATAAAATCTTATTCGAAAATTCTACTTCTATTAATGCAGGAAATTATAGAATCGGTGAAGAGCCAATGGTTATTGTTTCGGGAGCATATGGACGTGAAAAAATACATTATCAAGCTCCTCCTTCAGAATTAGTTTCAACAGAAATGCAAAAATTTGTCAATTGGTATAATGAAATCAAAGTTGAACCAATCGATATTAAAAATGCATTAATTAAAGCATCTATTGCACATTTATATTTTGAATCAATCCATCCGTTTGAAGATGGAAATGGACGAATTGGACGTGCTATTGCAGAAAAATGTTTAGCAGAAAGTTTTAATCGTCCGTTAATCATGAGTTTATCAAGTACGATTGAAAAGGATAAAAAGAATTATTACGAAGCATTGAAAGATGCTCAGCAAACATTAGAAATTACAGATTGGATTTTGTATTTTTCTACAACTATTCTTGATGCACAAATCCAAGCAAAGAAAATAACCAATTTTACTTTAAATAAAACGAAGTTTTTAGATCAAACAAAACCTCTTTTAAACGAACGTCAGCTAAAAGTCGTTATCAAAATGTTGGATCAAGGAGCAGAAGGATTTGAAGGCGGAATGTCAGCAAAGAAATATATTTCGATAACAAAAACATCAAAAGCTACGGCTACACGTGATTTACAAGATTTAGTTGAAAAAAAAGTATTGATTACTGAAGGTGCAGGACGTTCAGTGAGATATGAGTTGAATATGTAATTTATTCGATTAAATAAAAATGGGTATCAAACGGGTATCAAAACAATGGTAAAAAATGGTGATTTTAAAATGTAGTAAAAATGCTAAATGATTAAAAATCAGCATTATTAAATAAAAAAAGCACCTTTAAAAAGGTGCTTTTGTGGTCCCACTTGGGCTCGAACCAAGGACTTGCTGATTATGAGTCAGCTACTCTAACCAACTGAGTTATAGGACCAGAGAATTAAGCAATAAAAAGGAAGCTATCACCTAATTCGTTTGCAATATTAAAGCTATTTTTTTGAACTTCAAAATTATTTTACATCTTCGCAAAGCTCTACCAATACGCCATTTGTTGTTTTAGGGTGTAAAAAAACAATACGTTTATTATCTGCTCCCAATTTTGGCGTTTCGTTAATAAAAGTAAACCCTTGATTTTTAAGACGCTCTATTTCGAGTTCGATATCATCTACTCCAAAAGCAATATGGTGAATTCCTTCGCGATTTTTTTCTAAATATTTTTCAATAGCACTATCATTTTTTTCAGAACCGACCAATTCGATCTTCGATTCGCCTACTTCAAAAAAAGAGGTTCTCACACCTTCCGACTCCACTGCTTCTTCTTTGTAAGGTGCTTTTCCTAATAATTTTTCGAACAATTCATTCGATAATCCCAAATCTTTTACGGCAATCCCTAAATGTTCTATTTTCATGTGTGTTGTTTTGTGTAAAGATAAACTTTTCTAAAATTTTTTATTTAAAATTTAAAGAGTTTGTTGTAATATTGAACTATGAGTTTTTATGAAGATGGGAGTCAATATCTCCGCAAAGGTCAGTATAGAAAAGCGATTGATTATTTTACATTATCGATTAAGCGTCAAATAGAAGTGGCAAATTCATATTTCGGTCGTGGATTGAGCCAATATTATATGAAACAAAATACAGATGCAATCAAGGATTTTGATAAAGCAATTGAATTAGATGATAAAAATCCAAACTTCTATTTCTACAGAGGAATGGCAAATTTCAATCAATATAATCCAACAAAAGCAGCTGAGAATTTTGATAAAGTGATCGAGATTGATCCGGCAAGTTTTGTAGCTTATCATCAAAAAGGTTATGTATTGATGAATTTGAACAAATACGATGAGGCGATCGAATGTTTCAATAAAGCTTTAGAAATTAATCCAGATTACGAATCATGTTACCACAATCGTGCATTTTGTTACGATCAATTGCAACAATTGGATAAAGCAATCGAAGATTATTCGAAAGTAATTGAAATGAAGCCACATTTCTTGTCGTATTACAACAGAGGAAATACTTATTTTGTATTGAATGATTTAGAAAATGCATTAAACGATTTTAATCAATCAATCGAGTTAAATCCAAATCATTTCTTATCATACTACAACAAAGGCGCAATCCTAGAAAAATTTGAGAAACAAGCCGAAGCTGTAGAGGAATACAAAAAAGCATTGCAGTTGAATCCTGAATTTTATTTAGCTGCCGAAAGATTAGCACAATTAGAAAATCAACAATAAAACATAGAAATCGTTTCGAATTGGAACGATTTTTTTTTATGTCTTTTTATTTCTTATCGTAAATCAATGTTAGACCATGCGTTATGTTGTTACTTTGCCTTAAAATTAATCTAATATGCAAGTACAAATCGCCGTTTATGGTAAAAACAAAGAAATTGTAGACACGTTAGAACGCGTGATTAACAAAAATGAAAACTGGAAAGCATTTTGTACCTGCTCACAAGAAGAATTGAAAGGATACGTATCAACAAACAACATCCAAATAATATTATACAGTAGTGGAATTGGTGCTTCGGAGGTAGAGAAAATGGAGGAATGGATAAGCACTTATTTCCCTACTATAAAGCAAATCCATCATTATGGTGGAGGAAGTGGTTTGTTGAAGTGCGAAATTGATGGTGCTTTGACTGGAATAAAACCTATTAGCAAAGCAAAAATCAATGTTATCCTTTAACATTTTAAGAAAAAAGAGCTTTTCACTTGTAGATGAAAAGCTCTTTTTTTACATATCTTTTATAATCCAATAGTCTCGGGAAATCCCAACATCATTGCGATTAACTTCTATTTCGTCGCAAAAATCTAAAAATAATTCGTCCAAAGTTTTATCAATTTTTGGCGTAGAACCGAACAATTTCGTTAGAATAGGATTGGTTTCGTGCTCTAATAGCTTACCTGTAAACTGCTGAATGTTATTTTCTTTAATGCCAATAAATGTACTTGGCGCAAAAACCATCACCTCATCCGCATCAATCACCAAAAATGTTTTCGATTTTTTGATTAACTGAATCGATTTCTTTTTTTCTTCATCCGTTCCAACTTCTAGACTTTCTAAAAACAACTCGACGTTATCAAAAACTTCTTCCTTATCTTGAACAAATTCCATCTTATAAATTTTAGCAAAATTAAAGTTTTTTTTCTGATTGTCCACTTTTATTCATGTTACCTATTTATCATTTCAATAGAAAAGTCTTCATCTATTTATGCAAAACTGAAATAAACTCAACTTGACATTATTGTCATTCTAAACCTGTCGAAGAATCTCAGATTATTCTAAACTACTTCAGTCATCTTCAACTCGTTTCAGAAATCACATCAAAACAAAATATCCCCTTGAGGGGATTATAGGGTGTTAAAAACTAATCTTCTTTCAATAGAATTTCGACTTCTAAATATTCGTGGTAATTTTTGACAAAATCATGGTCAAAATCAATGTCTTCTAAGCGCATTTGAATCCCTTTTTTATCAACATCAATATAATCTAAAATCGTTTGAACATTATAAATTTCAAGATTATGAAACGTCGGATACAACGTAATTTGCTTCAAGGTAAGTGCCATTATAAAGCAATTGATTCCATTAAAATTAACCCCGATATCAGCGAAATTCTTATAAAAAGCAATCAAATTTGTTTTGAGCTGAAGATTATAATTAAAACTTCTCAACTTGAAATTTTTTAAGACCAATCGATTTGTCGTTTTCAAGACAATTTCTTCAGTAATCTGAAGGTTTTTACTCAATAATTCTAAAACTTGTTTATCCTCAACCAATTGATACAAAATATTCAAATATCGTTTAGCTTCATCAAATTCAAACAATTCTAAACTCACTAAAATCGATAAGAAAAGAAAACGTTGATTGGTAGGATACACAATTTCAATTTCTTTCAAATACTTTTGCGCTTCATCAAATTTCAATTTATGAATATAATATTCGGCAATGTAGAAATTCGCAGCATACAAGTAATAATCTTCCTTTTTTGCTTCTAAAAGATACAAAATCGATTCTTCGTTGAAGTTTAAATTGCGCTGAACAACTCCTTTCAGAAAAAGTGCTTTTTTATCTTTTGGATATTCGTGAAGCAACTGATTTAATAAATCTTGTGCCTTAATTAATTGCTGGATCGGATTGTGAATAAACGAAAAACTTTTCCAAATTGGATATTGATTTTCATCCATTTCATCATCAAAAATCAAGAAAAAAATATCATTAAAAAGTCGATTGTAATCCACAGTATAAGTTTTAGTAGTGCTAAAATTAAGCTATTTTAGGTAAAATACACGAACAAAATAAAAAAATAGGTCGATCCTAAAACTGTTGTCGTTTTATTTTACCACTTTCCGTTCGAGGAAATTTAGGTATGAAAACAATCTCTTTCGGAACTTGGTATTTGGTTAAATCTGCCAAAGAAAAATCCAAGCTCCTCTCCTCTCCTTCTACCACTAAAATTAATTTCTGACCTAATAATTCATCTGCTTTTGAGGTAATATAAAAATCAGAATGAATAAACGATTTCAGCTTATTTTCTATTTGTTCTGGAAATAATTTTATTCCACCCGAATTAATCACATTATCCGCTCTACCAATCCAGTTAAATTTTCGTGTATCAATCAATTCAACCACATCATTCGTTACAACTTGCAATCCATCATAAGGCGTATCAATCACCAAACAACCTCGCTCATCTTGTGAAATCGTTACCTCATCAAACGCTTCAAAAACTTGTTCTGCATTAGGATATTTTTGATTCGCAACTTGTTTAAACGCAATATGTGTAATCGTCTCCGTCATTGCATATGTTTCGTAGACTTCGTTCTCAAAAGCAAACAATTCTTGTTTCACTTTCTCCGAAAGAGGCGCTCCTCCGATAATTAACTTTTGACATCTTGAAACAAAATCTAACGAATTTTCAACTTGCATAGGCGTTAACGCAACAAAATCAATCGAGGTAAAATTTTGCGAAATTCCACTATTAATTTCATTCAAAGAAATATGAGAAGTTGGTTGCATACAAATCAATTTCAATCCGATTTCTACTGCACGAACCAACATCAATTTTCCAGCAATATAAGTAACAGGCATCACCAATAAAGCCGAATTTCCTTTCTCTAAATGCAAATATTTTCCCGTCATATTCGCACTTTTTCGCATATTCTCTTTAGTCAAAATAATCTCTTTCGGAGTTCCAGTAGACCCCGAAGTATGCGCAATCATCACCTCAGAATCAGAAAACCATTCAACCAAAAAATCTTTTATGGATTGTTCAAATTCATTGGTAACTTCAATAGCGTTGACATCATAGTTAGGTTGAGAAAAATCTAAATACAACATTCTATTTATGATAACTTACACCTGCATTAATTTCGATATCCAACACATTATTCGCTGGCGGAATGGGACAATTGTAATGTTTGCTATATGCACAATATGGATTATACACTTGATTAAAATCCAACGTAATTTCATTGGCTTTTGTACCTAAATCCTTTGTACTCAAATCCAAATAACGTCCACCTCCATAAGACGTCACGCCGTTTGTTTCGTCCATAAAAGGTAAAAACAAACTGTCTGCATATTTCTCCATAATCGGCGAAGATTGATAAACCGTCAGCGTTTGTTCAACATTATCCAATATAAATGTCACCGTTCCGTATTCTTTGTAATTTTTGATTTTCTTTGCAGAAGTAGGAAACGGAATCACCTTTCCATCTTTGATTGGAGTAAATTTCGCTTTCACAATATATTTTTCGCTGATCGGAAAAAATGTAATGCCTTTGAAATTCGTTTTTTCTTCGTCTACCAATGGCGTCGTTTTAGGATCAGTATAAAAAGTCGCCAATTCGGTTTGATATTTTTGAATTGCAACTAAATCAATTGTTTTTTTTGTCGTTTGACAACTCATTAAAATGATTGTTGCAAAAAATGCGATAATTACTTTATTCATGCTAATTTGTTTCGAAATAAATATTCTCCTCTTAATTCTAATCGACTTGGGAAATTGTTTGTAAACAAACCTCCTGTTCCCAATCCTTGTGACATTTCTGGGTATAAAATCGCCGTCCATTGTGCAATAGCATTTAAGCCGATATTACTTTCCAAAGCAGACGTTATCCAAAACGGGATTTCGTAAGTATCTGCCGCATTAATCCATTCCAACGAACCTCTAATTCCACCAACTAAACTTGGTTTTAAAATAATATATTGCGGTTTGATTTGTTCTAATAATTTGAATTTATCTTCTTGATGAACAATTCCTATTAACTCTTCGTCCAAAGCGATTGGTGTTGGTGTAGCAGCGCATAACTCTGCCATCAACTCTACTTGTCCAGCTTTGATAGGTTGTTCAATCGAATGTATTTTTAAATCAGCCAATTGTTGCAACACCACTTTTGCTTCCTCAAACGTAAAACCTCCGTTCGCGTCTACTCTTAATTCTAATTGATCTGCAGAAAAATCTTGTCTTAATTGTTGAATAACCTTATGCTCATTTTCCCAATCAACACCGATTTTCAACTTGATACAGTTGAAACCAATCGCTAATTTTTCTTTGATTTGTTCGCGCATAAAATCAATCGAACCCATCCAAATTAAACCATTAGTTTGAATACCTTTATCACCTGTCGAAAAAGCGGACTCATATAAATCAGGATTCAATTTATCTGTATAATTTTCGTTGTAACGATTCGCAAACATACTCTGAAAAGCCTGCTCTACTCCAAACTGAATCGAAGGCCATTCGCGCAATTCACGCCACAATTCATCAACTCCTAAGTCAATATTGTCACAAACCCATTGCAATTTTTCTTCATAATCAGGACGATCATCAAAGCTCAATCCTTTAAACAATCCACATTCACCAACATATTCTTTCCCATCTTCTTCTAATGTAAAAAGATAGGTCAATTTCTCTGTCAAAACACCACGCGAAGTACCGCTTGGATTTTTGAATTTCAAAATATAAGGTTCAAAACTTGCTTTCATACTTCAAATTTAAACAATGCTTTTTAGAAAAATATTGATTTAAATTAATTTTTCATTAAATCCAAACTCAATCGTTCACAATTTATCAATTAAACTATTTTTTTTGAATCTCATTTTTATTTTATTACTTTATTTCTCAAAGTGATTTCAATAAATAGTTAGTATGAATACAAAAATGCACCATAAACAATCTTTAATTTTTGGAATAATTGGTCTAATAATAACAATTCCACTAATTGCTATGCAATTTACAAATGAAGTCAACTGGAGTTTATTTGATTTTATTATTGCATTTATTTTACTTTCGGTTATTGGATTAACGATAAACTACATTCTACAACTGACTAACCGTTTACAAAATAAAATCTTTTTCTGCATAATGGTTTTACTCATTGGTTTATTAATATGGACTGAATTAGCTGTCGGAGTTTTCGGTAGTCCAATAGCAGGAAATTAGAATGATTTTTTTATTGAATACTTTTCCATTTATGTCAACCTAAAAAAGATCTGAAATACGTCTAAATTTTAAAATAGAATACTAAAAAGAATTTTATTGAAAAATTGTCATAACTTTAATTCACAAAAACAGTTAATTATGAAAAGAAGTGAACACATTGTTGTTTTATCAAAGGATCATCATTTTGGATTGCTTTGTAGTTGGAAAATTGAACAAGGTTTCTTTAAAAATATTGCATTAGAACGAATTGCATCTTATGTTGAATATTTTTGGAACAATCATCTTTCTGAGCACTTTAAACATGAAGAAACGATTATTTTTCCCTATTCAAACGAAACATACAACCAACAAATTAAAACCGAACATCAAGAATTAAAGGTTTTAGCACAAAAGATTGCTCAACATCCAGAGAAATCAATAGTAGAAAAATTTGCTCATTTATTAAAAAATCATATTCGATTCGAGGAACGTGAATGGTTTCCTTACTTACAAGAAAATCTTGATGAAAGTGATTTGAAACAAATAGGTAAAAGATTAGAAAACTCGCACACAAAACCATTTGATAATTTTGAAGACGAATTTTGGAAATAATTAGAATTAATAAAACACCTTTTACTCTTTTATTGAAGAAATGATGTATATTTGTAGTGTAAAAGAATTGTAAATGTTATCAAAAACTTGTGAATACGCCGTTAGAGCAGTAATTTATATCGCACAGCAAACCAAAGACGGAAATCGAGTTGGAATAAAAGATGTAGCGAAAGGAATTGATTCTCCTGAATATTTTATTGCAAAAATTTTGCAAGAAATGACCAGAAAAGATTTATTGCAATCGACAAAAGGACCAACAGGCGGTTTTCATTTAAATGAAACCAATTTGAATAATTCATTGGCGAATATTGTAAAAGAATTTGACGGAGATAAAATTTTTAACGGTTGTGCATTAGGTTTAAAACAATGCTCGGAAACAAGTCCTTGTCCATTACACGATCAATTTAAAGGAATAAGAAACAATTTAAAACAATTATTAGAATCGACAACTATTCGAGATTTAGTTGAATAATTGGAAACAAAAAATGTTTTTTTAAGACTGAATTTTGAATAAAAAAATTTAATTTTAAATCGGATAAATAAGTCTTTTATAAATTTAAAACCGAACTAATGAAAATAAAACATCCTTTTATATTTGCGCTTCTTTTCTTATGGATAGGAATTTTTATCAGCATAAGTTTTATTGAAACGCCTTTAAAATTTCAAGTCACTGGAATGACTTTACCGATTGCATTAGAATTAGGAAAAATCACATTTGGAATTTCAACAATTATTCAATTTGTACTTTTAGGAATTATCCTTCTCCTATTTTTTATCAACCGAAAAGAAATCAACTATCCAATGAAAATTTGTGTCATTATTCTAACGATTATTTTATGTCTTGAAAAATTTTGGATGTTACCTGTTTTGGATGCTCGAGCAGACATTTTAATGACAGGAAAAGGCTTACCTCCTACTCCTTTACACGACTATTTCATTTATGCAGAAAGTTTAAAATTGCTAATGTTAATTGTCTTTTGTGTCACATTAATTACAAAAAAAAATGAGCAAAGATTCTATTGAAAAAATGTCAGGACATTGGGTTTTGGCTAAAGTCGGAAAAAAAGTATTACGCCCTGGAGGGAAACAAATGACCGATAAAATGATCAAATTATTGGATATTAATTCAACGGATCATGTGGTAGAATTTGCGCCAGGATTAGGTTATACAGCAAATATTACACTTCAAAAAAATCCGAAAACCTATATAGGTATTGATTTAGAAGAAGCTATTGTAAAAGACTTAAATCTTAAATTCGGAAATGAGAAAACAACGTTCAAATTAGCTAACGCAGCTCAGACGGAATTGGACAATGAAAGTCAGACAAAAGTTTATGGAGAAGCTATGTTGACAATGCATGCTGATCACCGAAAAAGTGAAATCATACAAGAAGCCTTTCGTATTTTAAAAAATCAAGGCATCTATGCCATTCATGAGTTAGCATTAAAACCAGATCTGATTTCAGAAGAAATCAAAAAAGAGATTCAACGAGAATTGGCTGAAACCATGAAAGTAAATGCACGACCATTAACCATAGAAGAATGGAAAAATAGGTTAATAAATGAAGGATTTGAAATTATCACAATAGAAACTGCAGAAATGCACTTACTAGAACCGTCTCGATTAATCGACGATGAAGGATTTAATGGTTTCATGACTATTGTCAAAAACATTGCAACTCAACCTGAAATTAGAGAGCGTGTAATTAAAATGAAAAAAATATTTAAAAAATACGAAGAGCATCTTTGCGCTACAGTAATTATGGCTAAAAAAACAACTTAACAGATCAAGCACATGAAAAAATTTGTAATCCCTTTTGCAATGGTTTGTTTAGCTTTCGGAATGACAGCTTGTAAACAAACAACAAAATCTACTCAAACTACTGACACTGAAACAATCGCTATTTCGAATGAGGCAGCTGAAGAAGCAAAATTAACTTCTCCACCATTAGTTCCTGAACCAATCGGAGATAGAGCGGCTAAAAAATTAATTGTCCGTTTAGAAACAATCGAAAAAACAGGAGAATTAGCAGATGGTACGCAATATAATTTTTGGACTTTCGGAGGTACAGTTCCTGGTAGTTTTATTCGAGCACGAATTGGGGATGAGATTGAATTTCACCTAAAAAATAATGAAAACAGTGTATTTCCACACAATATTGACCTTCACGCAGTGAATGGTCCTGGAGGTGGAGCTGAAGCATCATTTGTTGCACCAGGTAAAGAAGCTGTATTCAATTTTAAAGCATTAAATCCTGGTTTATATGTTTACCACTGTGCTACTGCTCCAGTTGGAATGCATATCGCAAACGGGATGTATGGTTTAATCCTTATCGAACCAGAAGGTGGTTTACCAAAAGTTGACAAAGAATTCTACATTATGCAAGGAGATTTCTATGTAAAAGGAAACTTTGGCGACAAAGGAATGCAAGAATTTGACATGAATAAAGCTATTGCTGAAACACCTGATTATGTTGTATTCAACGGAAATACTGGAGGATTATTAGGCGACAATGAATTGCAAGCTAATGTTGGCGAAACCGTTCGTTTCTTTGTTGGAAATGGAGGTCCTAACTTAACTTCATCTTTCCACTTAATTGGAGAAATTTTCGATCGCGTATATCCTGAAGGTGGAAGTTTAGTAAACGAAAATGTTCAAACAACACTTATTCCTGCTGGTGGAGCTGCTATTGTAGAGTTCAAAGCTACTGTTCCAGGTGAATATGTAATTGTGGATCATGCTATTTTCAGAGCATTTAATAAAGGTGCTTTAGGAAAAATAAAAGTCAATGGAAATGACAATCCAAAAGTATTTAAGTCAAATAAATAATTAATCTCAGTTCAATTAATATGTACCGTTTAATCGTTATATTAACCGTATTTATTTCACTTTTATCTTGTTCTAAAACGACAACAACAGAACAAAAAAATGAAACCACCACTTTAGCTTTTATCCAAGATGATAAAAAAATGGTGAAAGTTGATGGTGGTTTCTATAAACCGTTTGTTGGAAATCAAGATAGTTTAGTTGAAGTGCAATCGTTTTATATCGATGAAACGGCTGTCACAAATCGCGAGTATATCAAATTTCTAAAGGCAAATCCGCAATGGACAAAAGACCAAGTAAAACGAATTTATGCCGATAGTACTTATTTGAAACATTGGACATCCAATTATGAGATTCCAAAAGGAGTAAGCTTAGATGCGCCTGTCACAAATGTTTCGTGGTTTGCTGCAAAAGCTTATGCCAAAAGTGTAGGAAAACGTTTACCAACAATCGATGAATGGGAATATACTGCACGTGCAGACGAACAAATGAAAGACGCAACAGAAGATCCGGCTTTTACCCAACGTATTCTTCAATTGTATCAAAACAAAATGAGTTATACGAAACCTGTCAAACAGTTTTCACCAAATGCTTGGGGTGTTTATGACCTTTATGGTTTAATTTGGGAATGGACAGATGATTTTAATTCGGTTATGCTTTCTGGTGAATCTAGAAAAGACAATACCGTAAATGAAACGCTTTTTTGTGCTGGTGCTTCGGTTACCTCATCAGATTTGAAAAATTATGCTGCCTTTATTCGTTTCGCTTTAAGAGGTAGTATTGAAGCTAATTACACGGTCAACAATTTAGGATTCCGTTGTGCAAAAGATATTAATTAACCTATAAAATAGAATAAGATGAAAAAAATTCTATTCCTTATGCTTCCACTAATTGTGTTGTTTTCTTGTCAATCAAAAACGGAAACAACCGTAACTGATTCTGAATCGATTTTCAATTTGCAATCCGAATGGCAAACACAAAATGGAAATGAAATCAAATTGGAAGAATTAAAAGGAAAAGTTTTGACTGTAGTGATGATTTATACTTCATGCAAAACGGCTTGTCCGCGATTGACATTGGACATGAAAGACATCGCAACAAAAGTCAATTACAAAGGAAAAGACTTGACTTATGTTTTGGTTTCTATTGATCCTAAAACAGATACACCAGAAAAAATGACCGATTTTCTAAAAAATAATAAAATAGATAATAAACAATGGTTATTTTTGAGAAGCTCTGAAGATAATACACGTGAATTTGCAAATAGCTTGGCAATGAAATACAAACAAATTTCTCCAATCGATTTCTCTCATTCAAACATTATCAGCGTTTTTTCGAAAGAAGGTATTTTAGTTCACCAAAAAGAAGGCTTAGCTATTGACATTGATGAAACGGTGGATGCTATAAAAAAACAACTAAATTAAGAACAATAAAAAATTACGAAATGAAAAAATTAACTTTTATGATGGCCGCTCTTGTTGCGGTGTCGTTCTATTCTTGCAACAAAGCAGAAGACAAAAAATCGACAGATAGCGAAATTGATTATTCAACTGTTGATGTTGGAAAACCAGCTGAAGCACCTCAAGCAGCAGAATTAACAAGTGCTGAAAAAGGAAAAAACTTAGTTGAAAAAGCAGACTGTTTATCTTGTCACACAGTTGACACAAAATTGATTGGACCATCTTATCAAGATGTTGCAGCAAAATATACAGAAGCTGATCGTGATATGTTGGCATCAAAAATTATTGAAGGAGGAAAAGGAAATTGGGGCGATATTCCAATGACACCTCACTCTACAGTAACAAAAGATGAAGCTGGTCAAATGATCGATTATGTTTTATCATTGAAAAAATAATCCCTATAACTCCCCGACATAGGTTGGGGAGTTTTTCAAAAAAATTTAAATTAATAAAGGATATAAAAGTATTTTATTATGAACACTAGAACAGACTTAATAGGAGAAATGGTTGCAGAAGATTTTAGAACTGCTGCAGTTTTCAAAAAATATGGAATTGATTTTTGTTGCCGTGGAGGAAGAACAATCGAAGATGCGTGTAAAGACAAAACTGTCGATGCCGAAACGATTTACAACGAATTAGAAAATATTCCAAATCAATCGAATAATAACATCGATTTCAAATCTTGGCCATTGGATTTATTGGTAGAATATGTGGAAAAAACTCACCATGCTTATGTGGAAGAAAAAACTCCAATTCTATTAGCATTCTTAGACAAATTATGCAAAGTACATGGTGAAAGACATCCTGAACTTTTCGAAATCAATAAATTGTTCAATGAAACTGCACAAGAATTGAGTGCTCATTTGAAAAAAGAAGAATTAATTCTTTTCCCTTTTATCAAAAAAATGGCAAATGCAAAAAGAAAAGGTTCTACGATTGAAGCTCCTGCATTTGGAACAATTGAAAATCCTGTTCACATGATGGAACATGAACATACAACAGAAGGTGATCGAGTAGCAAAAATTTCTGCTTTATCAAATCAATATACACCACCTGCTGATGGATGTAATACTTACAAAGTAGCTTATGCAATGTTGCAAGAATTCGAAAATGATTTGCATACGCATATTCATATCGAAAATAATATTCTTTTCCCTAAATCAATCGAATTAGAAAAAGAATTTAACTCATAAAATAAGCTAAAACTTAAGCACATGACACCTAAAAAATTATGGAGCTGGCTGGCTTTTGTCATTATAGCATCATTCTCAGTTTTGATCTATTATGGAGTGGATATTTACCGAAAAATCCCTCCAATTCCTGACAAAGTCGTTACAACAGATGGACAAGTCATTTATACTGCACAAGAAGTAAAAGATGGACAAAATGTTTGGCAATCTATCGGAGGGCAAACCGTTGGAAGTATCTGGGGACACGGTGCGTATATCGCACCCGATTGGACGGCAGATTATCTTCACCGAGAAGCTTTACTCTTATTAGACGAATTAGCTAAAAAGGACGGAAAAGTTTATAAAAATTTACCAGACGAAGAACAAGCAAAATATACAGTTTTATTGCAAAAAGAACTTCGTACAAATACGTTAAATGAAGCCAACAATACAATAGTTATTTCTCCAGAAAGAGCTAAAGTTCAAGAAGAATTAGCTGCTTATTATACTAAATTGTTTATGGGCGATCCTTCAATGGATAAATTACGTGATTCTTATGCTATTCCAAAAAATACGATTAAGGAACAAGAGCGTATGGATAAAATGAATGCATTCTTTGCTTGGAGTACTTGGGTTTGTATTACTAATCGTCCAAACGATGATGTAACTTATACTAACAACTGGCCTCACGATGGCTTAGTTGGAAACACTCCACCAAGTTCATTGCATTTATGGTCTGGTTTCAGTGTATTGGTTTTATTAGCTGGTTTAGCTTTATTGGTTTTATATCATGCCAAAAATAAAGAGAGTGAAATCACTGAAGAATTACCTTTAGATGATCCTTTACGGAGCATGAAACCAACAGCTTCTATGAAAGCTACCTTAAAATACATTTGGATTGTTGCTTTGCTTATTTTGGTTCAAATGTTAGCAGGTGTCGTTACTGCGCATTACGGGGTTGAAGGAAGTGCCTTTTATGGTATTCCATTAGACCAAATTTTACCACAATCTGTTTCTCGTAGTTGGCACGTACAATTGGCTATTTTCTGGATTGCAACTTCATGGTTAGCAACTGGGTTATATATTGCGCCAGCTGTATCTGGTCACGAACCTAAATATCAAACACTAGGAGTTAATGTGTTATTTGGCGCATTACTTATTGTAGTTTTTGGTTCTTTAGCGGGACAATGGCTTGGCGTTATGCAAAAATTGAATCTTATTGATAATTTCTATTGGGGCCATCAAGGCTATGAATACGTAGAACTAGGTAGAATTTGGCAAATCTTGCTGTTAGTCGGTTTAATTCTATGGTTAGTTCTTGTATTACGTGCCTTGTTGCCTGCCCTAAGAAAAAAAGATGAAAACAGACATATGTTAATTCTTTTCATCATTGCTTCAACTGCTATTGCGTTGTTTTATGGTGCAGGATTAATGTACGGTCGTCAAACACACATGGCAATTGCCGAATATTGGAGATGGTGGGTTGTACATTTATGGGTTGAAGGATTCTTCGAAGTTTTCGCAACTGTGGTTGCTGCATTCCTCTTCACTCGTTTAGGATTATTGAAAATTAAATCGGCTACAAATGCTGTCTTATTCTCAACAATTATTTTCTTAGCAGGAGGAATTCTTGGAACTTTTCACCATTTGTATTTTAGTGCTACACCAACAGCTGTTTTAGCTTTAGGAGCAACGTTCAGCGCATTAGAAATTGTGCCTTTGGTATTGATTGGATATGAAGCTTATCACAACTATCAAATCAGTAAATCTACCAAATGGATACAAGCATATAAATGGCCAATTTATTGTTTTATCGCTATGTGTTTTTGGAATTTCCTTGGTGCTGGAATCTTCGGATTTGCTATTAATCCACCAATTGCCTTATACTACATTCAAGGACTAAACACAACTGCTGTTCATGGACACGCAGCCTTGTTTGGAGTTTATGGAATTTTAGGAATCGGATTAATGTTATTTGTTCTTCGAGGTTTATATCCAGATCGCCAATGGAACGATAAATTAATTGGCTGGGCTTTTTGGCTAACAAATATTGGTTTATTCGTGATGGTGACAATTAGCTTACTCCCAATCGGAATTATGCAAGCTGTCGCTTCTATTCAAGATGGATATTGGTATGCACGTTCAGCCGAATTTATGCAAACAGACATTATGCATTTCTTGAGATGGATGCGTGTTCCAGGTGATATTTTATTGGCATTAGGCGAATTATTATTAGTGATTTTTATTATCGGATTAAAAACTGGTTGGTCATTAAAAGGAAAAAGATAAAAAATTATTTCAAAATGAATAAAGTTTTCATTTCATTATAAACTCAGATTTTATTGATTCTAAAACCCGATGGATTTTCTATCGGGTTTTTATTTGCAAGCATCAATTACAAATTGACTGTAAAAACAAGAGAGGGAAAAATTTAAAAGAAATAACAGAATAATAAAAACCAAACACAGCCTCCAAACAATTTGAATACTTCATATAATTTTAAAAATACTCATGTAACTTTTTAATACTTTGTGCGTCCTATATGTAAATACCTAAAATGAAAAATTATTTTGTCCCTATTATATGTTGTCTTGCAGTACAAGCATTTGCACAACAAAGTACAAATGGAACTTTGCAGTATAGTAACCAAACCCCTGCTGCATTAGTCGATATTATTATTCTAAAAAATGAACAAATTATTGATGAAATATCTACTGACGAAAACGGGCATTTTTCCACAACATTAGCCAACGACACCTATACTTTTCACATCGAAGAAGCAGGAATAATTCTACATACTCAACAAGTCGTTATAAAAGATAATCAAGAAATTGGTATTATTATAATTCCGAAAAATGAAACCGAAGTCGCCCTTAACGAAGCTGTTGTTACTGGTCAAAAGAAAATTGTAGAAAAAAAGGTTGACCGTCTTGTCTTTAATGTTGACCAAGCAGAAGGTGCAAAAGGTGGAAATGCTTTAGACGCTTTAAAACTTGCACCACGTATCAAAGTGGACGAAAATACAGATGCAATCTCTATCGTCGGAAAAGGATCAATAAGCGTTATGATAGACGACCGTCTAATACAAATGACCAAAGACCAATTAACAGCCTATCTTAAAACCATCAGAGCTGAAGACATCGAAAAAATAGAGGTTATCACAAATCCTCCTGCTAAATATGATGCCGTTGGAAATAGTGGAATTATAAATATTGTACTAAAAAATGGAAAAAAAGAAAGCCTTAATGGTTCTATCTCCACAAACTACCAACAACAAAAATATGGCGGATACAATCTAAATGGTAATATCAATCTTAGAAAAGGAAAATGGACTGCAACAGCAAACCTTTATAACGGATATTGGTCGTGGTACAACGAATCAAAAGAAGCAACTTTCTACTCAGATGAAACATGGAACGGCAATGGGATTAATAAAAACTCCGGTGATTATGTTGGTGGGAAAATAAGCCTTGATTATGAAGTAAATCCAAAACTCATTACGGGTTTCAATCTTCAACTATCTCAAGGTACTGGAAAAAGCGAAGGTAACAATACAATAGTTATCAATAAGATAAACGAAAATCAACCTTATCGTTACATCACGACAGACAATAGAGGAACTGAATGGGATTGGAAATATGTTGGATTAAATTATCATATCATTAAAAAATTTGATACAGAAGGTAAAAAACTAACTTTCGATTTTGATTACTCCAACAATCCAAATCCAAGTACCAATAAAACAATCAGCAAAGAATATACTGCATCGTGGAATGAAATAGCCGAAAAATACCAAGATAATCTAACACACGAAGACCAAAAAAACAATCGTTACAATGTAAGTTTAGACATGGAACATCCAGTTAATTCTTGGAAAATGAACTATGGTACACGACTGCGTTGGGCAAATGACAATACAGATAACAACGGTAATTCAAAATCTTATATTGGAGAGTCTATTTATAAAAGTAAATTCAAATTTACCGAGAACATCTATGCACTTTATTATTCGGTAGAAAAAGCCTTCGCAGAAAAGTGGACAGCCAAAGCTGGTTTACGCTACGAATATGCAGAAGTAACAGGTAAAATGAAAGAAGAAAACATCGACTTTAAAAAAGATTTCAATGGCTTATATCCTACCGCATACATCATGTATCAAGCAAACGATAATCATTCATTTACATTTAATTATAGTCGTCGTGTAGAACGCCCTGATGCTTGGTTCCTTAATCCATTTATCACCAAAAACAATGAGTATAGTTTCTATACAGGAAACCCTTATTTAACACCTTCTAATTCAAATAATTTCGAATTAGAATACGCCTATAAAGATTTAACAATCACTAGTTTATATTATAGAAATACGGAAGATATTATTACTCAAATAAGTATATATGACCCTATTACAAAAATAAATACTACCAAACCTTACAATATAGGAAAGTCATATAGTTTTGGTATTAGTGAGAATTTAAATATAAAACCAACAAAATGGTGGAAATTAAATGCCACAGCTGATATCTATTATCGCAAAACAACTAGTGACCTCCCAGAAATGGAAGACTTAGATGGGTTGAATAGTGAGTTTAGAATAACAAACAATTTAGACTTAAATAAGAAGAAAACTTTATTTGCCAACTATACACTTAGCTATTATGGTAAAAGTTATCAAGATTTTCAAACCACAGAAGATTTTATCCGACACAGTATTGGTTTTCGTGCCATGATTTTTGATAAGAAATTACAGCTATCACTTAACATCAATAATTTATTCGAGAATAAGAATCCACGCTATACAACAATTTCCAACGAAATTAAAAATATACAAGACTATTCAGCCTATCGCGTATTCCGTTTTGGTATTACATATAATTTTGGAAAACAATTCAATATCGAACAATCAAAATCTAACCAAGAAAAAGGAGGTGGAAAAAACTAAATCTACTTTTCTAAAATAAAAAAAACCTGAACAAAAATGTTCAGGTTTTTCTTTTATTATATAAGAACAATTTAAATCGAATAATTACGGTGTCCAAAAATTGAACTTCCTACACGAACCATTGTACTCCCTTCTTCAATTGCCATTTGATAATCGCCCGACATTCCCATTGATAGAATGTGAATATCCTTGAAATTTTGTTTCAAGAAATCAAAATTTATTTTCAATACTTTGAATTCATTTCTAACTTGCGTTTGATCTTCTGTAAACGTTGCCATTCCCATCAAACCAACAACACGAATATTCGTTAAATGCTGAATTTCTTCTTGCATAATTTGACGAATTTCCATTTCATCTAATCCAAATTTTGTTTCTTCATCTGCAATAAATTGTTGCAACAAAACCTCAATAACACGATTATTTTTTTGCGCTTGTTTGTTGATTTCTTTCAGTAATTTCAAGCTATCAACACCATGTATCAAATGCACAAAAGGCGCCATATACTTCA
Organism: Empedobacter sp. UBA3239; assembly: GCF_002362875.1. NCBI lineage: Bacteria > Pseudomonadati > Bacteroidota > Flavobacteriia > Flavobacteriales > Weeksellaceae > Empedobacter > Empedobacter sp. UBA3239. The sequence continues at coordinate 22,733 of NZ_DEVJ01000067.1, forward strand.
CTTTATTGGTTTGCACATGACCAATCATATGCCAACGTATATCCTTTGGAAGAACTTCGTATTTATCGCACATTTCTTGAATCTTGTTTTCACCAAAATCTCGCATTCCAGCCGCATAAGCTTCTTGCAAATCCTCCACAGGTTTTGTCTTAGAAACCGCTACCAATATCACATGAGCAGGAATTGTAGCTTCGATTGTTTTTAAATTTTCTTGAATACTCATTTTTTATTCTTTCAAATCAAATACAGCAAAACCGCTTAATGGTTTTGGTTCGATATATGTACTTTTTGGTGGCATTTTAAGCCCTAAATCCGCAATCAATTGCAAATCCTTCACATCCACTGGATAAAAAGCAAAAGCTGCAATATAATCGTGATGATCAACTTTATTTTTAAGCGCTTCTACTCCTTCTCTATTGCGCGTACCACATTCGTAATGAATGCGTTTATCCTTTTTAGAATCTTGAATATTTAGAATTGGTTTCATCACATTTTCTTCGAAAATATAAGTATCCAATTCGCTTAAACCTTCTGTCATTAATACATTATTTTTGACATATAAACTATAATATTGACCATCTAAATACATCACAATATGATGTTTTTTGGTTGGCACAACTAATTCATCACCTTTCGGAATAATTTCAAAATCAGCTTCTAAAGCAGTTAAAAACACTTCTGGAGTTAAGCCGTTTAAATCTTTAATTAATCGATTATAATCATTGATAATCAAATCTTCATTCGAAACTAAAAGTGCTAACGTATAATTAAACGCTTCATCACCATAGACTTCATCTTTCGAATTTTCAATCGCAAATTTTGTGTATCGCTCCGAACTTTCCATACGATGATGTCCATCTGCAATATACAATTCGTCTAATTTTTCGATTGAATCTTTTAATTGTTTTAAATTTAAACGATTATCAACTCTCCACAACAAATGTTGCGTTCCGTTTTCTTCTTCTATTTTCAGAATCGGCTTGCGTTTCATTTCCGTATCAATCAACAAATCTACACGTTGAGCAGGTTTATAGGTCAACAAAACAGGTTCCGCATGGAAATGAGATTCTTTCAAATAATCAGCAAATAATTCCACACGACGCTCCAAAGTTTCTTCGTGCTTTTTTATTTTATTTTGACGATAATCATCAATATTCACCAAGCCTAAAAGTCCTTTTGTTTCGCGTCCATCAGGCTGTATGACTTGATAAATATAAAAAGACGACTTGTCTTGCGTTAATATTTTTTTCGAAATAAAATCCTCAAAATTCTCACGAACTTTTCTGAATTTCTCTTTCGGATCTTGAATCGTTTCGTCCCAAGTTGGCAAAATAATATGCAAAAAAGAGTTTTCTCTGTTATTGATATAATAATCCAATTCTTCTTTCGAATATTGATTAACGGCAAGCGTCACAAATTCTTGAGAAGTTTCTTCTGTAGGTCGAATTCCTTTGAATGGTTTAAATTGAGGCATTTTGAATAGTTTTAGATAGAATGAAACTCAAAATTATTTTCCGTAAATCTCAACGATTTGCGAAGCTAATTCAGTTCCAATTCTGTCCTGCGCTTCATTCGTAGAACCTGCAATATGAGGAGATAATGACAAAGATTCGTTCATCAACAAGCCCATTTCTGGTGTTGGCTCATTCTCAAAAACATCTAAGGCTGCTCCAGCAACTTTTCCGTCTTCAATTGCATCAACCAAAGCACGCTCGTCAACTACTCCACCACGAGCCGTATTAATTACAATCACGCCATCTTTCATTTTTGCAAATTCTTTTTCACCCAAAATATATCCATCTTGTGCTGGAACATGCAGCGAAATGAAATCTGCTTTTGTAATGACTTCATCAAAATCAACAGAAGTGATGGTAAACGTTAATTTTTGACCATCAAAAAATTCTAATTCAATGTCACGTGTTGCTGGGAATTTATCATACACTAAAATATTCATTCCTAAACCAATCGCTTCACGAATCACTTCTACACCGATACGGCCAAAACCGATTACACCCATTGTTTTTCCTCTCAATTCGATTGCTTTTGCGTAAGCTTTTTTCAATCCATTGAAGTTAGAATCTCCTTCTAAAGGCATATTACGATTGGCTTGGTGTAAATTACGAACGATAGAAAACAAATGCGCAATTACAAATTCTGCTACAGATTGAGAAGAAGATGCTGGCGTATTAATCACCTGAATTCCTTTTTCGCGTGCATACGCAACATCGATATTGTCCATACCAACTCCTCCACGACCGATAATTTTAAGATTTGTCGCATCAATCAAAGGTTGACGAACTTTCGTCGCAGAACGCACTAAAAGTACTTCAACTCCATTTTCGTTGATATAATTTTCTAATTGTTCTTGTGCTACGTGAGCAGTTATTACTTCGAAACCTTTTGCTTCTAAAGCTTCTATTCCTGCCTTAGAAATTCCATCGTTTGCTAATATTTTCATGTTATTATTATAGAATTAAGATGTGAGATTTTAGATGTTAGATAATATATTTCTCAATACTAATATCTAGCATCTAATGTCTGCTGATTAACCAAATTTTTGTTCAAATTGTTTCATTACTTCTACCAAAACTTGAACAGATTCTAATGGTAAAGCATTGTACATAGACGCACGGTATCCACCAACATCACGGTGACCAGCCAAAGAAACAACTCCAGCTTCTTTTAACATTGCATCAAAATCAGCTTTGAAATCTTCGTTATTTAAGACAAAAGTGGCATTCATTTGAGAACGATCTTCTGTTGCAGCAGTTCCTGTAAATAATCCGTTACGATCAATTTCAGCATACATTGCATCTGCTTTTGCAGTATTAATTTTTGCAATCGCTTCTACTCCACCTTGCTCTTTTAACCATTGTAAATTTAACATGACACCGTAAATTGCAATTACTGGCCACGTATTAAACGATGATTCTTTTTTGATATGTGTTTCGTAGTTTAAATAATCGGGAATATTACGTCCCGTTTTACCTAATAAATCTTTTTGAACGATTGCAACAGCAGAACCTGCAGGTCCCATATTTTTTTGGGCTCCAGCATAGATTACACCAAATTTAGAAACATCAATTGTGCGAGATAAAATATCCGAAGACATATCACAAACTATTGGAACTGGAGAATTTGGAAACTCTTTCATTTGTGTTCCAAAAATGGTATTATTTGATGTGCAGTGGAAATAATCAACATCTGAAGGAACAGTATATCCTTTTGGAATATAACTATAATTTTGATCTTTTGAAGAAGCAATAACTTCGATTTCTCCGAAACGCTTCGCTTCTTTGATAGCATTTTCTGCCCATTTTCCTGTTTGTGTATAAGCTGCTTTTCCGCCTTCTTTCAATAAATTGTAAGCTACAGTAGGAAATTGCAATGAAGCTCCACCTTGCATAAAAACTACGTCATGTGTTTCTGGAACATTCATCAATTCTTTTACCAACGCTCTTGCTGTATCAATTACTTCTACCGCATCTTTGCGACGGTGAGAAATTTCTAAGATTGATGTTCCTGAATTGTTGAAATCTAAACAAGCTTGAGCCATTTTGTCGAAAACAACTTGTGGTAAAATGCATGGTCCTGCACTAAAATTGTGAATTTTCATAATTAAAATTGTTGTGTGTTTGTGTGTCTAATTTGTAAACAAATATAGTAAATCAAATATGGAAAAAAGTGAATAATTACTTAACTTTTGAACAGAATACAAACAAAAAACCCTAAACTAATTCAGTTTAGGGTTTTTCTATTATTTGATTGAATATTTATTTTAGTATTGAACAAAATCAACATTCAATTCTTCTGCTTTGCGTTTGTAATATCCGTCAGCTAATTTATCTTTAATCTCAGCAAATGAGTTTAACGTATATTCGATGTGTTCGTCTTCGTGAGCAGCAGTTGGAATAATACGGAAAATAATCATTCCTTTTGGAATAACTGGATAAACTACTACAGAAACGAAAATACCATATTCTTCGCGCATTTCTTTTGCCAATACAGTCGCTTCGATAGGAGAACCATTCAATACGATTGGCGTAACACATGTGTTAGAACCTCCAATATCAAATCCTCTTTCTTCTAATCCTTTCTGAATTTTTTCTACATTGTGCCATAACTTATCTTTAAGCTCAGGATGAGAACGTAACAATTCAAGACGTTTTAAACCTCCGATTACCATTGGCATTGTCAATGATTTAGCGAAAATTTGAGAACGTAAGTTATATTTTAAAATACGGATAATATCTTTGTTACCAGCGATAAATGCTCCAAAACCTGCCATAGATTTTGCGAAAGTTGAGAAATAGATATCAATTGCATCTTGACAACCTTGCTCCTCTCCAGCTCCAGCTCCTGTTTTTCCTAAAGTACCAAAACCGTGTGCATCGTCCACTAATAAACGGAATTTGTATTCGTCTTTGTAAGCCGCAATCTCTTTCAAGATCCCTTGTTTACCTGTCATTCCGAAAACACCTTCTGTAATCACTAAAATTCCACCGTCTTGTTTGTCAGCTAATTTACGTGCACGAGCAATTGTTTTTTCAAAACTTTCGATGTTGTTGTGTTGGTAAATAAAACGTTTACCAAAGTGTAAACGAACTCCATCAACAATACAAGCATGACATTCAGCATCATAAACGATTACATCATTTTTAGATACTAAAGCATCAATTGTAGATACCATACCTTGGTACCCGAAATTCATTAAATAAGCAGATTCTTTTTGAACGAAATCAGCTAATTCTTGCTCTAATTGAGCGTGATAATCTGTTTGACCAGACATTGCACGAGCTCCCATTGGATAAGCCATACCATATTGTGCCGCAGCATCAGCGTCCGCTTTACGAACTTCTGGGTGATTAGCTAAACCTAAGTAGTTATTGATTGACCAAGTAATTACTTTTTTACCTTGGAATTCCATTACTGGTCCAATTTCTCCTTTTAACTGCGGAAAAACGTAATAACCTTCACCATAATCAGCGAATTGACCTAATGGTCCAGGGTTCTGTTTTAAACGTTCAAAAATGTCCATTTTATTATAGTTTAATTTTTTATTAATTGAAAAAAAGTAGAAAGTGAACGAACACTACCTACTTTAAAAATTTAATTTTTACAAATATACGTATTATTTGATTCTTTCGACTGTTGCTCGAGCTTCTAAACCATTGAGTCTGCTATTTGTAAAGCCTTGATCTGCCATCCAATCATCACTAAAGACTTTTGTCATATAGCGAGATCCGTGGTCTGGATACAAAATTACAACTAAAGAATTTTCGTCAAATTCTCCGGTTTCAGCCAATTGTTTATATGCTTGTGTTGCAGCACCAGAAGTATATCCTGCCATAATTCCTTCTTTCAAAGCAATTTCTCTTGTACGATAAGCAGCTTCTTCGTCTGTCACTTTGATAAAAGAATCAACCATTTCAAAATCTAAAGCTCCAGGAACCAAATTTTTTCCCATTCCTTCGATTCTGTAAGGATAGATATCATTTTGATCAATTTTTCCAGTTTCGTGATAACCTTTCAAGATTGATCCATAGGCATCAACTCCGATGATTTTCACATCTGGGTTTTGCTCTTTTATATAACGTGCACTACCTGTCAAAGTTCCTCCTGTACCTGTACAACCGATTAGGTGAGTAATTTTACCCTCTGTTTGATTCCAGATTTCAGGACCTGTTGTTAAATAGTGAGCTTCTGTATTCCCTTGATTAAAATACTGATTAATATAAAGAGAATTTGGCGTTTCCGCAGCAATACGTTTTGCTACTTCGTAATATGATCTTGGATCATCAGCAGGTACGTTAGCAGGGCACAAAAATACTTTTGCTCCCATCGCTTTCAAGAATGAAATCTTTTCTGCCTTTGTTTTATCCGATACCGCTAAGATACATTTGTACCCTTTTACGATAGCCACCATAGCTACAGCAAATCCAGTGTTACCTGAAGTTGTTTCTACAATCGTAGCACCAGGTTTTAATAGACCATTTTTTTCAGCCTCTTCTATAATATGTAAAGCTATTCTGTCTTTTGTTGAATGTCCAGGATTGTAACATTCTAACTTTGCATAAACTTCGCCTGGAATGTCTTGGTTAATTCTGTTTAATTGAACTAATGGAGTATCTCCAATTAACTCTAAAACGTTTTTATATTTACCAGTCATTTCACAAATATTCTTTTCTAACAAAAAGCAAAATTAAGGATTTTTTAATTAATTGTTAAAAGATTAACACGTAAAATTAATCATATTACAATTTTAATCTAAAATTCTTATGATTTACTCGTTATTAAATTAGTTATTATTTAAATTAAAAATATGTTCTAAAATTCTTTTATCAGCAGGTGTAAAAGCAATTTTTCTTCTTTCCATCATTTTTTCTGCAGCTTCACAAGCTTTATCAAAATTAAAAACAGGAGCGTCTGATTGTCCACCCCAACTATAATGTTTAATCATATTTGGTGGAAAACCTGATTGAAAAACGTTCGCACAAACTCCAACAACTGTACCAGTATTAAATTGTGTATTGATTGCAGATTTAGCATAATCGCCCATTATTAAACCACAAAATTGCAAACCTGTTTTTACAAATCTTTTTTGGTTATAACTCCATAACTTTACTTCTGCATAATTATTTTTCAAGTTTGAGTTATTTGTATCCGCGCCTAAATTGCACCATTCTCCAATTACAGAATTCCCTAAAAACCCATCATGTCCTTTATTTGAATATGCTATTAAGATTGAATTATTTAATTCACCACCAACTTTACAAAAAGGACCAATCGTACAACCAGCGTATATTTTTGCACCCATATTTATTTTTGCATGCTCGCATAAAGCTAATCCGCCACGAATCATAGAACCTTCCATAATTTCGGCATCTTTTCCAATATAAATTGGACCTTCTGATGCATTCAAAATAGAAAATTCAACTTTCGCACCTTCTTCAATAAATATATTTTCGGGAGCTAAAACTTGGTTGGTTGCTGATATTGGTTGAGAAGTTCTACCTTTTGTAACCAAATCAAAATCAAATTCAATTGCTTGAAAATTGTATGTAAACATATCCCAAGAATGTTGTAGATGTATTACTTCATCTTCAAATTGAATAACGTCTGATGTGATTTTTGGAGTTTCTTCAGTTGATTTAACTGCTACAAGTTGATGGTCAAAAAGTAGGGTTTGGTTTGATTTTAAATTCTTTATCGCTTCAATTAATTTTTCATTCGGAAAAAAAGTTGGGTTGATAAATGTATTTTCTGTTTGAAGTTTAGCAGGAAATTTTTCTTGCAAATAAGATTTCGTTTGATAAGAAACCTCTGTATTTAGTATTTTTTCCCAACGTTCTGCAAAACTCAATATTCCCATTCTTAGGGCAGCTACAGGTCTTGTAAATGTTAGGGGCAAAAAATCTTCCCATTCTTCGCCATCAAAAAGAACTATGTTCATTGATCTATGAATTTGTGCAAATTTAAAAATAATTATTTTATAAGTCGATAATATCAATATAGATTCTATCGACAGCCCTCCTAAAATAAATCATTCAAAATATTTGGTTGATGTAAAAAGGTCGTCGTAATTTTAGGCACATTTTAAAAACATTTTTCATTTTGAAATCAGCTCCGATTCATTTTGGTTCAATCGCATATATTTTAGACGATTACCTTGCAAATAACACTTTTTCTTCTATCTTCTTTTTGGTAGATGAGAACACTCATGTGCATTGTTTACCGCTATTATTAGCCGATTTGGACAATATTTCTGCTTACGAAATCCTTGAAATTGACTCTGGAGAAGAAAATAAAAACATCGATACCGTAACTAATCTTTGGTTAGCATTAAGCGAATTGGGTGCAGATCGTCATTCATTAGTTATTAATGTTGGTGGTGGAGTTTTAACCGATATGGGAGGTTTTATGGCTTCTACTTTCAAGCGTGGAATCAAATTCATTAACATTCCAACTACGTTATTATCGCAGGTCGATGCTTCTGCTGGCGGAAAAAATGGAATTGATTTGGAAGGAATGAAAAACATGATTGGGACATTTACACAACCAGAAATGGTGTTAGTTGATCCTAAATTTTTGTTGACATTAGAGCAACGTCAAGTAAAATCTGGCTTAGCCGAAATGTTAAAACATGGTTTAATCAAGAACCGTGATCATTGGGATAATTTGGTTCAATTACCTTCGCACGATGCCGAATCTTTGGCACCATTTATCATGGATTCTATTCATATCAAAGAAAATGTGGTTGACAATGATCCATATGAAAAAGGTGAACGCAAAATTTTAAATTTTGGTCATACAATAGGTCATGCTATAGAAAGTGAATCCTTAGAAACTGATTTTCCGCTTTTACATGGAGAAGCAATTGTAATCGGAATGATTATTGAGACATTCCTTAGTTATGATCAAGAATTAATTTCTAAAGCTGATGTGGAGGAAGTTTGCGAAAGTTTTTCGTCAATGTATGCATTAAATACAATTGATATGAAAATTTTTCCGAACTTAATGGAATGGATGAAACACGACAAAAAAAATCAAAACAATTCAATCAACTTTAGTTTGATCAACAAGATTGGAAATTGTCGTTATGATGTAGTTTGTACTGAAGAAGAAATCAGACAAGCTTTTGAAAAATATAATCAATGGATTGCCTAAAAAAATATACTTCTTTTTTTGTTGTTGGATTAATATTGAGCCTTATGGTTTCTTGTACATCTCAACAAAAGAAAGAAGATGCTAAAGTAGAACAACCTTCAAACACCGTTACGATGAACGAAAAACCTCAATTCAATATCAATAAATCAGACGAAGAATGGAAAAAAGAACTTTCTTCTGAAGAGTATTATGTTTTAAGAGAAGCTGGAACAGAACGTCCTTTTACAGGAAAATTTAACATGCATTTCGAGAACGGAATTTATACATGTAATGCGTGTGGAGAAGAATTGTTTTCTTCTTCTTCTAAGTTTGATGGACATTGTGGTTGGCCAAGTTTTGACAAAGAAATAAAAGAAGGTAAAATTGTAGAACGCGTAGACACTTCGCACGGAATGAAGAGAACAGAAATTCTTTGCGGAAATTGTGGAAGCCATTTAGGACACGTTTTTGATGACGGACCTACAGAAACTGGTTTACGTTATTGTGTGAATTCGCTTTCGTTAGATTTCAAACCTGTAAAATAAAATCAAAAAGCTGTTTCGACAGCTTTTTTTAATGCAAAAATACTTTATGAAAATACTTCGTATAATTATCGTTCTTATCTTATTGTTATTAATTTATAACGGTGTTTACAATTACAATTTAATGGTGAATATAAGAACAACCGATCGTCCGATTAATCCATTGCGCTACATCTTTTTCGGTTTTTATTTCTTCTTAATTCTATTGAATTTGATTGAATATATTCGAGGAAAATTTACATACGGATCATTCAAAAAAGTAATCTATTATTTGATTTTCGCTGGATATTTAGCGTGTATTTTCATGTTCAAATACAACGATTATCATATTCCAGGCTTACCACTTTTGGGTTATTTCACATTGGTGGGAACTACCTTATTTATGTTGAGTCAAATCATCAAAAACAAACCACCATACAAACGCGTAAAAAAATAATTGTTCGAAATGAGTTTGGTTTCGGATAGAATTATGTTCAAACAAATTAATCAATTAGCGATTCCTGCGATTTTTTCAGGGATTGCCGAATCTCTTATTACCTTAACCGATATTGCTATGGTAGGTAATGTAAAAGAATATTCGGTCGAAGCACTTGCTGCGACTGGTTTAGTTGGTTCTTTTCTTTCAGGAATTATTTGGATAGTTGCCCAAACCAAAACTTCTATTTCGTCTTTGGTTTCGCAAAGTTTTGGAGCAAATAAATTGGATAGTCTCAAAACTTTAGTTCCGCAAGCGTTGTATTTCAATCTATTTTTGAGTTTACTTATCTTTATACCAACGTATTTTTTTGCACAAAATCTATTCGAACTATACAATGCAAAAGATTTAGTTCTTCAATTTTCGGTCGATTATTACAAAATCAGAGCATTTGGTTTTCCATTAACACTTATTTCATTGACACTTTTTGGTGCTTTTAGAGGAATGCAAAACACTATTTGGGCAATGAAATGTAGTTTAACAGCTGCTTTTGTTCATGTGTTTTTAGACTATATTTTAATTTTTGGAGTAAATGGAATAATTCCTGCTTATCATATCAAAGGCGCTGCCTATGCAAGTCTTATTGCACAATTGATAATGGTAATTATGGCGTTTTACTACTATTTCACGAAAACTTCATTTGGGTTAAATCCAGGAAAAACCATTCATCCACTTTTTAAGAAATATGTCAACTTAAGTTTCAATTTTATTTTACGAACAGCTTCGCTTAATGTTGCATTTTTTCTTGCCAATTCTTACGCCACCGATTATGGAAAAGATTATATCGCCGCGCAAAGTATTTTGATGAATATTTGGTTATTCTTTTCATTTTTTATTGATGGTTATGCAGGTGCAGGAAATGCTATGGCAGGACGATTACAAGGCGAACGAAATTATCCTAAACTTTGGATTTTAAGCAAAGATATTTCCAAATATTCTGTTTTAATTGCGTGTATTTTAATTACTATTTGTTTCATTTTTTACAATCAAATTGGGCAAATTTTCAATCAAGACCCGAATGTTTTGACTATTTTCAACTCTGTATTTTGGATGGTTTTATTAATGCAACCAATCAACACATTGGCTTATATTTTTGATGGTTTTTTCAAAGGAATGGGCGATGCAAAACTCTTGCGAAACAACTTAATTGTCGCAACATTTCTTGGTTTTCTACCAACCATTTATCTTGCAGATTACTTTGGTTTAAGTATTTATGGAATTTGGATTGCATTTGGCATTTGGATGTTTTTACGCAGTTTTCCGTTGATATATATTTTTAGAAAACGAGTTTTGAATCAATAAAAAAAGTCGCACAAGAGCGACTTTTACAATTTATCTAAATTCTATTTTTCTTAAGGTGTAGAAATAGAAGCTTGTTGAATTTTTCTGTTGAAATAAATTTTAGAAAAACGAGTTCTATCAAGCTAAAATTATTTAATATTAAACTGTAAATCTCTCTCGATAGAGTTATTAAGTTTCTTTAATTCTTCTTTCTTTTTAAGATTTTTTTCTTGATCAATCTTTGTATTTTCTCCCGTTTTTGCAGTGATAACTTCTGGGTTATCTTTATAATCTTTGATATATTTTACAAATTCAGATTTTTGCGAATTAATCTTATTAAAATCCTTATAAATCGGATATTCAACATCATCTTCGTTTTCTTTTATACTAATTGGCTCAAAATGAAAGTAACCTTCAGAATCTTTTATATCCAAAATTAAACCTGGTAATCCATGAAATTTGTAAGGCCCATAAGAAACAGGAATATCTTCTGTATACCAAACTTCCCAAGTTCTACCAAATAAATTTGTTGTAGCTTTTTTTACTTTATAATTATTGATTTTCTTTTCTTCATTTAATAATTTCCATGAAATTTCTGGTACATTATCTTCAAAACTATAATTTAGACGATTAACCGAAGATTTGATATAATAAAGATTAGAATCATTTCTAAAATATAATCTCAAATCATTATTTGGAGACGTTTTCATCTGCAAAAGATCATTTATACTAATCTTATTATTTTTAATTAAATCTGTAATATTTCCATCTGTTGTATCAGCAGTAAATAAATCATTAGATAAAAATGTATAGCCCAACTTATTTGTATGGAGAATCATTTCATCAACTTTTATATCTGACTTATTTAAAGAATCTGGAATAAAATTGAAATTATATTTGACTAAATAATTAGAAGGTTTTTTGCAGCTAAAAACCGTAGCTATTAAAGCTATCATCGCGATTAAATATCTCATAAAATGTTAATTTATTACAAGATATAAAAAAAGTCGCACAAGAGCGACTTTTACAATTTATCTAAAGTCTATTTTTCTTAAGGTGTAGAAATAGAAGCTTGTTGAATTTTTCCGTTGAAATATTTCCAACCATTCAATCCAAAATCTACCAAATATTCGGCCATTTCATCTGGTTGTAAAGGCGCAATATATCCCGGAAACGCTTCTTCTAACATTTCTGTTTGTACCGCTCCCAAAGCTACTGCATTTATTCTTGGTCCAAGTTCATTCAACTCCTCTGCTAACAATTCAGTCAAATTAACCGTTGCAGATTTTGAAGACGAATAAACAGACAAACCAGGAAATTTCACTGAACCTTGTACAGCTCCCATTGTCGAAATATTAACTACATGAGAAGATGTATCAAATTTTGGCATCAAAACTTGTATCAAGCGATAAGGTGCCATAAAATTAATCTGCCAAGAAGTTAACAAATCTTCTTGTTGAATTTCTATAAATGGTTTGTTTATACAAACTCCTGCATTATTGTACAAAACATCTACTTTATTCCAGGATTCCACAGCTTTCAAAACTTCTGCAATCTCATCAAAATTAGACAAATCAACACCAATAAACTGATATTGATTTTCTTTTGCAAAAGATGTTAATTCCTTCAATTTATCTACATTTCGAGAGACTGTCAACACTCGGTTTCCTAATTCCAAATGTTGTTTTGCTAATTCAAAACCAATTCCTCTACTCGCTCCCGTTACAATTATATTTTTCATAGTGTTGTACAAAATTTACAATTCCTTCTATCGTTTCAAACTTTATTCCTTCAAAGATGATGTTATTTTCTGTGATTTCAATATGATTTTCCGCATTATTTTCGACAGAAATTCCATTTCGAATTAAGGCATTTTTTACCCAAAAAGCCAATTCCGAATTTCCTTTTACACCAATCGTTTTAGAAAATGATTTTTGTGTTGAAAAACGATTATTTTTTTCATCATATATCAGATTTTGATTGGATAATTTTTGAATAATTTGATGTTCAAAAGCCATTTGTTCTGGAATATTTTCGAAAAGATTTCCATTTTCAATCCACCAAATTTTATCCGCTTTTTCTAATGCAAAATCAACTTCATGCGTAATCATCAAAAATGATTTATTCGTTTTCAATTTTAATTCATTGAGTAAATTAAAAATTCGATATTGATTCGCTAAATCTAAATTTGATGTCGGTTCATCCAAAATCACCAATTTCGCATCTTGACACAACGCACGCGCAATCATCACCAATTGCAATTGACCTTCGCTGATTTCATTCGCAAATTGATTTGCTAAATTCGAAATTCCAACCAATTCCAAAACCTCATCAATTAAGTTTTGTTCTTCCTCTGAAATCTTTTTCAAAACCTTGTGATAAGGCAAACGTCCCATCGCAACCAATTCCGAAACTTTAATTTTTGGAACAATCGACAAACGTGGTAAAACAACCGTTATTTGCTGCGCAATTTCATGAGAAGATAATTTTTTGATTGAATTATTTTCTAAATAAATTTGTCCATTCAACGTTTTCTGAAAACCTAAAATCGAATTAATCAACGTTGATTTTCCTGCACCATTTTTACCTAAAACAGCAATCAATTCATTCGAATTTATAGTCGCATTTATAGCTAAAACAATTTCTTTTGAACCATATCCAACTGACACATTTTCTAATTTCAAAATGGTATTTTTCATCGCACTTCGTTTTTGTTATTCAACAAAATACTAATGACAATCGGCGCTCCAAACAACGCTGTGATAATATTAATTGGTAATGTTCCGAAGGGAAAAACTTCTGTCAAAATCGAAAATAATAACATGAAAAATATTCCTGAAACGAAAATCCATCGGTACAAAATTTTCATATCACCTGTTCGTAACAATGTTCTACAAATATGTGGAACTGTCAATCCAATAAAACTAATTGGACCTGCGAAAGCCGTTGCTGAAGCCGTTAATAAAGCTGTTGAAATTAAAATCGTAAAACGTAATTTTTTGATATTAATCCCTAAAGATTGTGCATATTTTTCTCCTAATAATAAGGCTGTAATTCCTCTTAAAGTAAATAATGAAACGATGATTCCACTCAAAACAAATAAAGCGAAAACGCCTAATTGTTGCCACGATAAACCACTCAACGAACCGAATCCCCAAACTAAATAGGCTTTAATTTTATCGGAAGGAGCAAAATATTGCATCATGCCAATTAATGCGCCCGCTAAACCTGCAATCATAAATCCTATAATCACTAAAGAAGCGGATGATTTGACACGAAATGATAACGAAATCACTAAAAACAAGGCGACAATTGCACCTAAAAATGAAGCAATAATTGTAATCCAAGGATTATTGAGAAATTCTTCTAAACCAATCATCGAAAAAAGAAAAATAACAATCGCAACGCCTAAACTTGCCATCGAAGTTATTCCTAAAACAGAAGGTTCTGCTAATGGATTCTTGAATAATTCTTGCATTAAAAAACCTGAAATCGGCAACGAAACACCAACCAATAAAGCGGTTAATGATTTTGGTAAACGAAAATTGAGCACAAGATTATGCAACATTTCATCTGAGTGACCAGAAAATACATTAAAAATTTCGGTGAAAGAAATCGAGACTTTTCCAACGCTTAAACTCAAAACAAAAAGTAAAAGCGTCAGAATTATTAAAACAAAAAATAGTGGTTTTTCTTTCATCAAGACAAAGATAGAAATTCTAATAATTTCTTAAAGTTTAATTGTGAATTGGTTTTTATTGAAAATTAATGATTAGTTTCGTTTCATGAATTTTAGAAGTTTCGTTTTAATTATCTCTTCGATTTTTGTGCTATTTACACCATGTAGCATCAAAGCTTCTATTCATACGATTTTGGACGTAGAAAATGTTCATCAAACAAAAACTTCTCAAGTCAAAATCAATCAAAATCATTCGAATTCATGTTCGGTTGTTAAATTTGAAACGATTAAAAAATCAACAAAGAATCTTGATGTTCCGAATTTTGATTTACTCGATTCATCTATTCATTTCATTGGGTTAGCACGTTCTTCATTAATTGAAGAAGATATAGATTCGAATGAAATTCAATCACCAAAAATACCTTTTTATCTGTTGTATAAGCAATTGAAGTATTCGTTGATATCTTAATTTTCCTTAATTAATTTAGACAACAATATTCCATCACTTATATAAAAATTCATGCAAAATAAATCTGTTTTATCAATGGGTAATGCTGTATTGGCGTTACGTTTAGTCATTGGTTGGACGTACTTTTCTGCCTTTTGGAGGCGTTTAATTTTAGAAAATAAACTCGATCCAGAAGCTGCAGGTTATATTGGTGAAAAATTCAATCATTTTTTACCAAATGCCCTTTTCATCAAACCACTTATTCAATATTTAGTCGAAAATCCTGAAGCGTTGCTTTGGAACATGTGGATCTTCACCATCGTAGAAGGCGTTGTGGGTTTACTCTTAATGCTTGGTTACAAAACACGAATCATGAGTATTGCCGTTTTCTTTTTGGCAATGGGAATTTTACTTGGTTCGGGCTGGATTGGTACAACTTGTTTGGACGAATGGCAAATTGGCGTTTTAGGATTAGCTGGAGGTTTTACGCTATTTCAGGTTGGTTCTGGAAAAATTTCGTTGGATTATTTTTTCAATAAAAATCAATTTATTCAACAAGAAAATAATTGGAATTCAATTTCAATCAAAAAGTATAGACCTTATTTTGTAGGTTTTAGTTTTTTTATTTTATTCGTTACTTTGTTTACAAATCAGGTTTTTCATGGTGGAGTTTATGGGACTTTGCACAATAAATCTGTCAAACCAAAAGTAGAAATCTCAAATTTGAAACAACATCAAAACAAGGTTTCGTTTGATGTAATGCGAATAGAAGGCGCTGATGTTTATGGCTCTTTTTTAATCCAAATTGATTTTCATAATCATCAAAATGAAATAATTGAAAGTTTGGATATGCAAGAGTTATCTAATTTGGACAAACAACAAATTTCGAATTATTATGTAGCAAAAGTTACACCGCACAAACACAGTTTGGTGTTACCTTTGGGAGCGAAAGCAAATCTGAATTTTGATATTTCAGAAAAAATTCACAAAGTAGTTTTAACCGATATAAGCGGATTACAATGGGAACAAACAATAACAAATTTATAGCAATGTTAAAAAGAAATTATTCAACAATTATCATAGGTGCGCTGGCTTTGGTCTTACTTTTTGTGCCAGAAGCAAAAGCAATGATGCAACAAGGTTTAATGAAATTAGGCTTATTTGAACCGAAATTAGAAAAAGTTAAACCGACAACTCAACCAAAATCTAAAGCAAATTATACATTCGAAATGGTGTATGCTGACGGAAAAGCAATCAATATGGAAGATTTGAAAGGTAAAGTTGTATTCATGAATTTTTGGGCAACTTGGTGTCCGCCTTGTATCGCGGAAATGCCGTCTATTCAGAAATTATATGATAAAGTAAAAGATAATAACGAAATCATTATTTTGACGGTTGAAGTAGAAGGAAAACGTGATAAAGTAGCAAAATTTATGGAACGTAAAAATTTATCGTTGCCTGTAGTTTATCCAAATTCATCTATTCCAACTGAGTTTTTTAATGGTTCGTTACCAACAACAGTTATTTTAGACAAGAAAGGAAATATTGCACATACAACAATAGGAATGGCGGATTATTCCGGACAAGATATTGTTGATTTCTTAAATGAACTGAAAGCGATGAATTAATCATTCAACATCATCTAAAAACAAAAAGCTTCGAGAAAATTCTCGAAGCTTTTTATGTTTTATACTATTTTATATTTCTAATAAACTAACCTCAATCCTACACCGAATCCCATATCGCTATCGTAATGAGTTCTGATGTGCATATTTCTGTTTAAGATATAGCTCAACTCGCCCATATACTCTTTATCTGTATTCCACATAAAACCTGCGCGAACTCGTTTTGAAATTGGAATATCCTCTCTCATCAATTGCAAACGAACTTTTCCTGTGTGATAAATTTCAGTCTGGAAATCAATTAACATTGGTAATTTATACACAAAACCAGCACTGAATAAGCCCTTGTTTCGATTAGTTTTTTGACCAAAAATATTCTTCTCTACATTTCCGTGTTCGGCTAACATTTTGTGTTGATTCCAATCAAATCCTACAAAAACTTGAAACCATTGATTTCGATCGATAAAACGTCCCAAATGTGTTTCTACTTCATAACCATGTTCTGGTTTGTAACCAATTCCCCACTCCGAAGTCAAAGCCCAACGCGCATCTTGCACCATCAACATACCATCTAACCCATTTGTTGCGAAATCATTTTCTACCATAACATGCTTCATGTTACTTTCCATTTGTAACATTTTATACGCATGTTTTTTGTTTGGTAAATTTGGATTTTGATAATCTCCAACTTCAAAAACGCGATTCATTCCGCCCATCATATGGTACAAAATATGACAATGAAAAAACCAATCGCCTTCTGTATTTGCCTCAAATTCGATGACATTTGTTTCCATCGGCATAATATCCAACACGTTTTTCAGCGGAGAATATTCACCATTTTTATTGATAACACGGAAATCGAAACCATGTAAATGCATCGGATGGCGCATCATCGAATTATTATATAAGGTAATACGTAGAATTTCGCCTTTTTTGACTGGAATTTTATCCGATTCCGAAAATACTTTGTTATCCATACTCCACACATAGCGATTCATATTTCCTGTTAATTCGAAACGCATTTCTTTTATTGGAGCATCTTTCGGAAGTGTTGTGTTTTCAGGTGATTTTAACATTCCGTAATTTAAAGTGGTAATGTTTGAGGATGTATTTCCATGCGAAGAATGATCCATTCCACTCATTTCTGAATGGTTTTCAGCAGTATCTTTCTTTGATTTTTTGGATTTCATTTTCGATTCGCCGGTAATTTCAGGATACATCACGGTATTCATATCCATTTGCTGCAAACTCATTTTCATGCCCATATTGTTCATTGTTCCGTCCATATTCATCATGTCATTCATCATTTTCATACCTTCAAAATATTTCAATTTTGGAAGTGGTTCCATCAATTGTTTCTTTCCTTCACCAATGAACAACGAAGCCGAACCCGTTCTATCCTCAGAAGTTGCTTGAAATTCGTACGATAAACCACCTTCAGGAACTGTAACTACAACATCGTAGGTTTCGGAAACGCCAATAATCAAACGATCAACCTCCAAAGGTTCTACGTCGTTTCCATCATTTGCTACAACCGTAATTTTTCCGCCCGCATAACGCAACCAAAAATAAGTCGACGCACCACCATTCGAAATACGTAAACGAACTTTATCACCTGCTTTGAATTGTTTCAGTTGACTTTCATTCTGCGCATTTATCAAGAATTTTTCGTAATAAACATCGCTCACATCCATTGCCAACATACGTTTCCATTCGTTGGTCAATTTTGTTTTGAAATGCCCTTCTCGAATTGCTTCAGCATAACTTTGCGTTGAACCTTTTTTGATTCCCGCCCAATCGTTTGCATTGTGCAACATTCGCTGAATATTTTTTGGATTAAGATCTGTCCATTCACTCAACATTACAGGAATTGTTGGTAAATCATCAATCCCTTTTCGGAAAGTAGGATCGTTTTCGCGTTTCTTCAAAATCATCGAACCATACATTCCGATTTGTTCTTGATACCCCGAATGACTGTGATACCAATGCGTCCCGTTCTGAATAATCGGAAACGAATACGTATACGTTTCACCAGGTTTAATACCCATTTGCGTCAACATCGGAACCCCATCTTCCTTATTCGGCAACCATACACCATGCCAATGCAACGAAGTATCTTCTTTTAGTTTATTATGCACACGAATTACTGCCGTATCGCCTTCCGTAAATTCTAAAGTTGGCATCGGAATTTGACCATTTACCGAAATAGCCCTTTTATCCTTACCAGAAAAATTAACAATAGTATCACGTACATATAAATCATATTCTACACGTTTTTGAGCCTGTAAAGCAATCGCCGAAGGAACAAAAAGTAAAAAAAGTAATTTCCTCATGTGAATGATTTATTATAACTGACTAAACTTCTTATAATTCTCCTCGTTTTCGAAATAATCAACATTTCCTTGTTGATCTTTCAAAACGATATACGCATTGGCTTTATCAATCTCTTTTCCTGTAAAAGGATCTTTTGCTTTACGTGCCGTTTCATCATTCGGAATTCTTTCTACACACATATTACAACATCCATAATACGTTTTTCCGTCATACGGAACTTCGAACTGATCTTTGCCCATATACGCATTGTTCACCATACAGACTTGCTTATTTGGAACTTTATCTCCCACATTGTAAGCCAAGTTTTCTGTATTTGGAGACATTTGCATATTCATATTTTCTTGATGCTCTACATGAGTAGTTTCTGGCGATGATTTTTCTTCATCTTTCTTTGAACAAGACACTAAAAAAAATGTTGCTAAAACAGAAATTCCAACAATCGATTTTATATTTTTCATTATTTCAATTTTTATTTTTTATCAATTTTCACTTTTATATTAAACCTAAATTTTTGCTCTATTTAATCGAGCAGCATTTAAAATGACAGAGACAGAGCTCAAACTCATCGCAGCTGCAGCCACCATTGGTGATAATAGAATTCCGAAAAATGGATACAATAATCCTGCTGCAACTGGAATCCCTAATACATTATAGATAAAAGCAAAAACTAAATTTTCTTTAATATTTCGCATCATTTTATGACTCAATACAATACTTTTATACACGCCAATCAAATCACCTTTCAATAAAGTAATATCCGCACTTTCAATAGCCACATCGGTTCCTGTTCCCATGGCAATCGAAACATCAGCTTGTGCCAATGCAGGAGCATCGTTTATTCCATCGCCCGCCATCGCAACCACTTGTTGTTTGTCTTGCAAATCTTTGATCGTATTCAGTTTTTCTTGAGGTAAAACTTTCGCTTTAAAATGCTCAATACCGACTTCTTTAGCTACTTTCAGAGCTGTTTGCTCATTATCGCCCGTCAGCATCATTACATCTACTTTTTGCGCTTTTATTTTATGAATTGCTTCTTTCGATGATACTTTTATTTCGTCAGAAATTTCAAATGCAGCCAACACTTTTCCGTTTACACCCAAGAAAGATAGAGTGTTCGTACTATCCACTTTTGGTACTTGAAGCCCTGCAAATGTCATCAATCCTTCGTTACCCAAATACACTTCTTTTCCGTCTACCAAACCTTTTACTCCTTTACCTGCTAAATCTTCAAAATTCTGAATCGAATGCAAGTTCAAGCTTTCTTTTTCAGCCGCATGAACAAAAGATTGCGCCAATGGATGTCCACTATTTTGGTTCATACTTGCTGCTAAAAGCAATACTTCATTTTTATTTGCTCCTTCAAACGGAATGATATTCACCACTGCAGGTTTTCCCTCAGTAATCGTACCTGTTTTGTCAATCGTTAAAGTTGTTACTTTGTTCAAGCGCTCTAAAGCTTCGGCATTTTTTACCAAAACACCATTTTTTGCACCTTTACCAACTGCAACCATCACCGACATTGGCGTAGCCAAACCAAGGGCGCATGGACAAGCCACTATCAACACCGCTAAAGCATTAGCAATGGCAAATGCCACACGATTTTCATTGCCAAAAATCCACCATGCAAAGAAGGTTACTAAAGCAATAACCATAACAGTAGGTACAAATATTTTGGAGATTTTATCAACGACTTTTTGAATCGGAGCTTGACTTCTACTTGCTTGATTCACCATATCAATGATTTGGGCCAATAAAGTTTCTCCACCTACTTTGGTTGCTTTCATCAAAAAGGTTTTACTTCCATTTATTGTTCCCGCAACCACTTCATCGTCAACCGTTTTTGAAACAGGAATTGGTTCACCCGAAATCATACTTTCATCAATATCTGCAAAACCTTCGGTTATAATTCCATCAACAGGAACTTTATCCCCTGGTTTTACACGCAGAATATCATCTAATTGAATTTGATCAATACTTACCTTTTCTTCTTTTCCATTAACAATTCTAAAGGCTTCATTCGGTGATAATTTAATCAACTCTTTTAAGGCTGAATTGGTTTTAGAATGTGCTTTTGCCTCCAACATTTGTCCCAACATTACCAATGTTAAAATCACTGCTACCGACTCAAAATATAACGCTACTTGACCGTGATGCGTTTTGAACTCCGAAGGGAATAAATGTGGAAAAAATAAGCCCACTACCGAATACAAAAATCCAGCACCAGCACCCAAACCGATTAAACTGAACATATTGAGATTCCATGTTTTGAAAGAAACCCAAGCTCGTTGGAAAAATGACCAACATGTATAAAAAATGATGGGTAAACACAGTGCAAACTGAATATAAGCTGATATTTGAGGACTCACAATTTTGCCAATTGGGTTACCTGGTAGCATTTCGCCCATTGCTAAAATGAAAATAGGAACGGTTAGCACCATAGAAATCCAAAACATTTTTCGGGTATGATGATAGGCATCATCAGTCGAATCAGTTTGTACCATAGGAATTAGATCCATTCCACAAATCGGACAAAAACCAGGTTGATCTTTGATGATTTCGGGGTGCATCGGACAGGTATATTCGTTTGATAAGTTCAACTTTTCTTCTTTTATCAAATGCATTCCACAAACCGGACAATTACCAGGTTTGTCGTAAGTTTTATCACCTTCGCAATGCATCGGACAATAATATTCGTCGCCAGAATTTGCTTTTTTAGGAGCTATTGCAGATGTAACTTCATTTGTATTGTGTTGGGCATGTGAGCAATTCGCGTGATCGTGCTTTATTGTTTCTGTTACTTCTTGTTTTTTATGTGAACAAGAAGCCTCATCGACAGTCGAATTAATTTCTAAATTTTCCTTTTTCATCAAATGCATTCCACAAACCGGACAATCTCCAGGTTTGTCGTAAGTTTTATCACCTTCGCAATGCATCGGACAATAATATTCGTCTACAACAATTTCCGCTTTTTTGTGTGAACACGAATCCGAAATTGATTTAGACTCGTTAGATAAGGTTTCGGTAGTTGCATTTTCGGATATTTCTACCAAAAACATCCCGCATTTCGAGCATTTATCTCCTTGATTACCGATCACTTCTGGATGCATTGGACAAGCATAACCTGGCGATTTTTTGTGCATTTGATGATTTTCCATTTAAATGTTTTTTTTAAATTGGTTTACAATTTATCAACTGTGCTTCCACATGTCAACATCATATTTCCGTAAAATGGATTTTTAATATCCGAATCTTTACTCAACCAATTCGAACCTCCATTAAACATTGGACAATTTTGATAATAAAGTGTATATCCAAGATTTGCTTTTTGAGCTAATTTGAACATTGGTTGTGATAATTTCGCAAAAGTTGTACGCTGTTTCTCAATGTTTTTTTCTTGCGATAATTGTTTCGAAGTTGTTTCTAAATCTTTCAAAACTTCCATCCAAACCATATGCGATTCATGCGAAAGTTTTCCCATTTCTACAGTAGAAATTGATTTCGAAAAAGCAGTTATTTGTTTCGATATTTCGTTTTCATTTGCTTTTACAAAAGCATCTTTCAACAAAAAGTAAGCATCAAATACTTGAGATAATTGATTATGTTGTTGAGAAGTTTTGGTTTGATTATGAGTAGAATGATCCATTTCTTGATGATTCATCGTCATTTTTTTATCACGCGTATATTGACAATCTTTTCCTAATTTCGCATAAGCTTCATCTGGCGCCATATATTCGGCATTATCAAAACCTGCTATCGCAATATTTTTCAAAATTTCGTTCGAATTTGTTTTTACTTTATTGTACGAAATCGTAGCTATTTGAGTCGTCGCATCAAAATCTACTTTCGAAATTCGAGGTTGATTTCCTGCTTTTTCAATTAATTGTTTCGCATTTGTACAATTTCCTTTCACTTGAAATTGTTTTGTTTCTTGATTTTTAAACTGTGCATTTGTCGTAAAAGCAAGAAAACTTCCGATAACTAAAAAACTATATTTTTTCATGATGTTTGATTTAGATTTTATCAATTGGTCGACGCGTATGTTTGCTCAATTGCTTGAAAACAGATGGTGTCAAACCAGTTACTTTTTTGAATTGTGCGCTAAGATGTGCTACACTCGAATAATTTAATTGAAACGCAATTTCACTCAACGATAATTCGTCATAAATCATTAATTCTTTGACTTTTTCAATCTTTTGTTGAATAAAATATTTCTCAATTGTTTGCCCTTCCATTTCCGAAAAAAGATTCGAAATATATTTATAATCTAACTTCGTTTGTTCGCTCAAATAATCAGATAAATTGACTTTCAGCTCGTTATTTTCTTGATGAACAACTTGAATAATCAAGGTTTTTATTTGTTCAATCAACTTGCTTCGTTTATCATCAATCAACTCAAAACCAACCTCTTCCAATTCATTTCGAATCAAATTTAATTGTTCAGTATCAATCGAATTTTTCAATTCAACTTCTCCTAATTCGATATGATTTGCTTCGATGTTATTCATCTTCAAAATTCGTCCAACGACTACTTTACAGCGATGACAAACCATATTTTTTATAAATAATTTACTTGTACTTTCCATATTAAATTCTTCGAATTTGAGCGATTTATTTCACTTAAATTTACAAAATCTTATGTTACAAATTTCGTACAACTTCAGCTCAAAAGATTATACAATTTGCGAGATGATGTATATAATTTTCAGATTAATCATTTATCATTAACCTATTCTTGATAAATGAATTACCAAAATCATCTGTTTTTTGAATATATTTGGTTAGAAATTAATTTCTCAAAACAATAAATTCTATGACAAAAAAAGAACTAACTCCAGCAGAACAAAATAACTGCATTCAGATTTTGAAAGAACGTTTTGAGAAAAATATGCATCGACATCAAGATTTAGATTGGCAAAAAATAGAAGAAAGTATCATTAATCAACCTGAAAAAATTTGGTGTTTGCATCAAATGGAAATTACTGGTGGTGAACCTGATGTTATTTTTTATGATGATAAAACAGACGAGTATCATATTGTAGATTGTTCGGCAGAAAGTCCGAAAGATCGTAGAAGTTTAGCGTATGATTACGAAGGACAGACGTCTCGTAAAGAACATCAACCAAAAAATAATGCGATTGATGTCGCAAAAAGTATGAAAATTGAGTTGCTTACCGAAGAAGAATATCATTTGTTGCAAGCTGTAGAAATTGTCGATCAAAAAAACTCAAGTTGGTTAAAAACACCAGAAAAAATTAGAGAATTAGGCAGCGCTATATTTGGCGATTATCGTTACGGAACTGTTTTTATTTATCGTAACGGCGCGCAATCTTATTATGCATCTCGTGGTTTTAGAGTAATTTTAAAATTTTGGATAACCTCTCACACCAGAAGCATTCAGAAAAGCTAACATTTTAATTTTGTAATAATTATTTTCTGCATCTTTGATGATATAAAATCGATCCGAGAATAATTTTTGAGGAGCAGTAACTTGTCGCCAAGAATCACCAATTGCACGCTGATCGTCCAAAAATTTTGTTTCATCAATCATCGTTTCATTAAATTTTTCGTAGGTAATTTCATTGGTTACATCTACACGATAGGCTTTTGCACCTGCTTTCAGATTATTGACCACATAATCCGAATATCCATACGAACCATTTCCTGTAATAAGATTAGTGAAAACTGTAAAATTCAAATCCCATTCTAATTTTGGAGGTTCAACATTTACAATATCATTCGTCGTAAAACTAAAGTGAACAAAATTGTGCGTCGTCGTTTTTGCAATGACTTTTTCTTTGTAAGTCGTATCATCCAAATCGGCATATTGCATCACATATTGCTCGTCTTTTTTGATGAATTTCACTTTTTTCCAACCGCGCGAATTCCCAGCAACAGCAGCCGAACCAACCGCAGGCGTTGAAGTTCCCACTTCGTAACCCAAATTCAGTAAATAAACTGGATTATCCGATTCTTTAATTTCCGCAATCGCCGTTTTCATAATATCACCAGCAGGATCGTCAACATATTCTTTGTTCGAATCTGTAAATGTACCTACCGCAACTTCGTTGATTAATTTCCCAACCGATGCTTTTGTTACTTTCGACAAATCGGTTTCGTCCAACGCTTTTACCGCCATATAAATAGAAGTATTTAACATCACGCGGAAATTTGTTCCATTATAAAACCCTAAATCCCAAGAATCTCTTTTTACCTTTGTTTGCGTTCCTTTACTTAAGTCTACATAAACTTGATATTGCTCATTTGGTCCGCCGATTTCCACATCCATTGTTCCTCCAATCGAATTTTCGAAAGAGATTTTTGTTGACGAATATCCTTGAATAATAGCTGATGGATAATCAATTTTTGTAATTTCAAACTGAATCGTTTTATCAGAACGATCAAATGGATAAATCAAATTCCTGAACGTAAAACTTGTCGACGTTTCACCTTTTTTTATTGGAATAATAATTTCTTGATTTGTAACTGCAACAGAAGTTGAATAATCGACATCGTAAGTTGCCTTATCTTCGGTTACTTTAATATGAATTTCTCCATCTTGCTCTGCTACTTTAGAATAAATTAAATTTATTGTTTTCTCATTATCAATCTTACTAAAATCGATACTTGCATCCTTAAAAGCAACAACAAAATCTTGTCCAATTGGATTGTTTTCATCATTACACGACCACCAAAAAGAAAGACTAAACAATAGGGTATATATAAATATTTTTTTCATGATTTTTTGATTAATTAATTCCTAAATTGAAGGTAAGTTTAGCGAAATACGAACGTCCATATCCATACAAAATACTCGTAGAACCTTGACTGTGAGCACCATCATTTCCAGATGAACTGTTCAAATACTTAACATCAAAAAGATTTCTTGCACCAATTGTTAAACTAAGTTTTTTGTTCCAAAAACTTTGTCTTATTGACGCATCCATCCAGTTAAAAGCTTCTTGTTTGCCTTTTACTAAAATTTGTTCACTTGTATTTGACGGATTATTTTTCAAGACAAATTGTTCTTGAGCTCCATTGTATTTATAGAAAAATGAGAAAATTGTATTGGTTTTTGACAAGGTGTACGAAACATTTGCATTGATTTGCGTTGAATAGAAATATTTATTTTTAACTGAATTTACAGCAACTGCTTCATCAATATCTTGCTTGATTCCTGTCAACGTAAAACCAACTCCTCCCGAAAATTGATGGACTTTGAATTGATTCAAATACGTAATACCTTGTACATCATAATTATCAATATTACGATATTGATATTTCAATGGAGATTCTTCGACAACAATCAAATCAATCTTATCTTTCAGATTAATTTTCCACAACGATACTTTTTGCTCTAATGAATTATTTTCTCCGATATTCCAATTCTTTTTTAAGTGAACAAAAGCAGAAACTCCTTTTTCTGGATTCAGATTTTCGTTTCCTTGCACATTATGATTGACGTCTACGAAATACGAATACATTTCCTCATAATTTGGCAAACGCGGCGAAGTCCCAACAATCGCACGTAATTCCCACTGTTTTCCAAGTAGATATTTCGCACTCAAACTCATTACATATTGCGTATCAAATTGCTCCGAAAACATCACGCGAGCGCCTGGACGAAACGAAAGTTTATCATTTAGATTAATTTCAGAAGAAGCAAAAAAATCATACGTTCCTAATTTTCTTTCTATAGGTTTTTGAAAAAATTCTCCTGCCGAAGTTGAAGCAAAACCTTTTGTTTGATCGATTTCATAACCAAATTGAAAATCGAAATAATCATTTTTATTGATAAAATTGCTGAACATCCCTTTAGAATAATACACTTTTCGACTTTCATATTCGAATTTGTTTACATCATGTTCAACACCTTCAAGAATTTCATAATTGTACGATTTCAATTTTCTTTTTTGTTCTTGATACGAAAACGAAACATCATAATTAATTGCTTTTCTAAATCGTCCAGAAGCGTTTAAGTGATTATAAATAAGATCTGTTGTGTACACTCTATCTTTTCCAAAATAATCAACCGTTGCAGTTGTCGCATTCGTTGAAGCAATTGGATTAGGATCGTAATACTTGGTTTCTTCGTTGAAATATTCGAATTTATAAAACAAACGATAATTGTCTTTTTTATATTGAACAAATGCTTTTGCTGCATTTTGTTCTTTTGCCAACCATTCGTATCCTCTCAATCCGTCATTATTAGGATAATTCTTTCCTTTTTTATCATCAAAAAATCCTTGAAAATCATTACGTGAAAAACTTAAATTAGCGTAGATTTTGTCTGAAAATTTATACCCAATTTTCAAGGATTGTATATGTCTTCCCTTATTTTTCCAATTGTATTCGTCACCAATTGTTTCCTCTTGCAAAGTCGCAGAAATATCAAATTTATTCTTCCCTCCTTTTTTGGTAATAATATTGATTACTCCCGCAATAGAATTCGCTCCGTATTCAACTCCCATCGCACCTTCTACGATTTCTATTTGCTGAATATCATCTAAATTAATTTGCGTTAAATCGGTATTATTTCCTAAACCTTCGTCGTTAACTAATGGAATATTATCCACCAAAATTTTGAAATATTGCGCATCCAAACCAAACATTTGCACCGTCGATTTTCCTGTAGAAGAACTAGGAATAATATTCATATTCAATGTTTGATTTAAAACATCTGCCAATGTATTTCCTGCTTGTCGCTCGATCATTTCTTGCGAAATCACTTTTACTTCGTAAATAGATTTCTTAACCGACTGTGCATTATATTATCCAGAAATCACGGTTTGTTCCAAATTAATCGTCGAATCTTTTGGAACCGAATTAATTTCTTGAGCCTGTAGAATTATTGTTGTAAGTAAGCTTAGTAGAAAAAAGCGCCTCTTCATTTGTCCTTAATTTTATTATTTAGAATTAGTCTAATAATTAATAAAGCAAATGTAAACGAATTTCTTGAATTTATTTTTATTTATTCTAAATTAATTTATTGAATAATGATAAAAATCGAGTTTCGTCTTCTAATTCTCATAAAAGAATGAGATGTTAAAATATTATAAATCAATTCAATTTGTTAAAGAATTAAATAAGGAAATTAAAAATTGAACGAAATTAAAACGAATTATTTCCGTTTAGGTTTTGTTTTTGTAACAGAAAAATAAGATGCTGTAAAAGCAGACAAACTTTTGTAACCGACTTTATAAGCGATTTCGCTCAATGTAAAATTATTAGTATCAATCAATTCGATACTCTTTAAAATTCGGACAAGTTGCATATATTTCTGAAGTGTAATTCCTGTTTCTTGTTTGAAAATTCGTTGCAAATTTCGTGCTGACATATTCGCTTTTTCTGCTAATTCATTTAGATTAAAATTTGTGGTATAATGAGAATGAATATACTCACTCACAGGAATTAAACGTCTATCAACAAGAACTGGCAATTCTAGATTATGGTTTTCATCGCAAAAATGAGGCAAACTATACAACATCGAATTTAAGAAAATCTTTTGCTCTTCATCTTATACCAAAAATTTATTCCATTTTGAAGCGTATAACATCATTTCCTTTAGAATCGGCGGTGCAACAAAAACATGGATATCGTTGTAAAAATCTTCCCTAAAAACTTCTTTAAATAAAATCAACATTGGATTGACGGTTTTCGCCTCAGAAGTCGTACGATGTAGCTTATTTGCCGGAATCCAAATCACATGATTTTGAGGAACTAAATAAATCTTTTGTTCGATATGAAAATATTGGTAACCTTCTTCAACATAATTCAATTGGAAATAGTCATGCGAATGAACCTCATCTGCATTTTTACGATTCTTCTCGTACCAAACGTATGTATTGGTTGTCATATGATCCGAATATTCTCCAATAATTTGTTGCATTAATTTATTTGTCGTTTTAAATATAATATATGGCAAAATTAATAAAAACGACATGATTAATTTTGTAACTGAATTAGAAATATCAAGTCAATGGAAAAAAATAAAAATATTTGGATTGGAATTGCAGTTGTCATTTTAGTTTCAACTAACCTAAGAGCACCAAATACCGCTGTTAGTCCAATTTTAGATGAAATGAAATCTGTCTTAAAAATAGACAATTTTCAGGCAAGTTTATTGACTTCAATTCCACTTTTCGTGTTCGCATTTTGTTCAATTTTGGTGAGTAAAGCCACTGCAAAAATTAACATTCGACATGGATTAATTTATTCCTTAATCATTCTAATTATCGGGATTTACGCTCGTATTTACGGCAATATTTCAATGTTATATATCGGTTCGTTACTAATTGGATTGGGAATTTGTATTGGAAATGTTTTGACACCAGCCTATATAAAAAATACGTTTCCAACAAAAATTGGAATTATGACAGGTATTTTTTCGGTTTCGATGAGTTTAATCGCCGCATTAGCTTCTGGATTGAGTATTGCAATTGGAAACTGGACAAATTTAGGTTGGAAAGGTTCTCTTGGAGTTTGGATTATAGCGGCTATAGCTGCACTTATAATTGTCTGTATTGATTCCTTAAAAAATAAATCAACGACTCAACAAAAAACTGTTCAATCAGAGGATGTAAAATTCAATATTTTCAAATCGAAACAAGCATGGAACATTAGTATTTTTATGGGATTACAATCGTTGATTTATTATTGTTTAGTTGCATTATTACCTACTTTACTCATTGATTTTGGCATGACAAAAACCAATGCAGGTTGGGTATTTTCGGTTTTACAACTTGCCATGTTACCCGCCATGTTAATCAGTCCAGTTTTAGCCTCACGCATGAAAAATCCAAAAATTATGATTTACATAACTTCCATTTTATATTTTATTGGAATCATAACATTGTTAATTTTCAAAGCAAAATTCAGTTATTTGAGTGCGATTTTAATTGGAATTGCAGGAGGATTTGTCTTTAGTCTTTCTATTTTATTCTTCTCATTGAGAACAAAAACAATGGTCGGAACTATTAAAATTTCGGGAATGGCACAATCTGTTGGTTATTTAATTGCAGCATTTGGACCTCCTATTTTCGGAAAATTATATGATATCGATTCTACTTGGAGCTATTCATTATACTTTTTAATGTTCTGCATGATGATCCTAACATTTTTTGGAACAAAAGCTTCTCAACCCAAATTTGTGGAGGAAAATTAAAAATAATTCAAACTTACAAGTAACATATATCAAACAAAAACGTCTATAGAATAGAACACGTTATCAACGTGTTATTCGCACAAATTGATTATATTACATGTACGTTTATGAAAACCAAAATTATACAACCTCATCATCCTGAATTAAAAAATATTGTTCAATCTTTCCTAATACTAATCTTTGTCTTTCCATTTACAAGCAGAATAAAATCATTCTCGAAAAAAATAAAACTAACAAACATCTTTTTACCTTAAAAGGAAATGTTACGTACAAAAGTTATTTATCAGGATTTCACGAATCTAATCTTAATGTAAGCATTAATGCTGCTTTAGATGAAGTTTGTATTATTTTTCATCCAGCTGCGTTACGTTTATTTACAAATATTTCGTACGATGAATTAATTAAAATTGATGAAGTTTTCGAAATGATTTTCCCAAAATTTGCAACAGATTTTACAGAACAATTATTTGAGGAAAAGAATTCGTTAAAAAGAATTTTAATGCTCGAAAATATACTATTGAAAAGTTTAAATCAAGATTATTTAAATACTAAAACCAAAGAAATCTTATACCTTATTCAACAAAAAGATGAATTAAAAGTTGGTCCTTTAGCCAAACAACTTTCTATGAACGAATCTACTTTATATCGGCTGTTTATGAATCAAATTGGGCAAAGTCCGAAATCTTTTTTGAAAACAGTTCGATTTAGAAAAGCGCTAGATTCTGTTCTTCATTTCGAAAAAGAAAAACTTACGCATATCGCTTACCAAAATAATTATACAGATCAATATCATTTTATCCGCGATTTTAAAGAAATTACGGGACAATCGCCCAATCAATTAAGAAATAAAACAAGCATTCAACAAGAACAATTGGCTTGGATTTATGCGCAACATTAAGCTGCACGATTTTTTCAATTTTATCTTTCTTCGATACTTTTTCTTTGTTATAAATTAATATAACATATGAAAAATCTTATTTTGATTAGCTGCTATTTGATTGCCTTTAGCTTTTGTTCATCAGCATTTGGGCAACAATTCACAATAAAAGGAAAAGTGATCAATCAACATGATAAAGCACTTGAATTTGCTGATATTCTTCTTTTCGAAAATGATAGTTTACTTATCAACCAAGCGTATACAGATAGTCTGGGATTATTTTCTATGAAAATAGATGCTGGAACTTATTTACCTAAAATAGAACAATTTGGCGTAGAATTTTATTCTCAAGAAATAGAAATCAAGCAAGATAAAGACTTAGGGCTTGTCAAAATTCAAGATGCTACAACTTTAGAAGGCACAACGATTACAGCAAAAAAGAAATTGATTGAACAGAAAGTAGATCGTCTTGTTTACAATATCGAAAATTCTATTGCTTCGCAAGGAATGTCTGCTTTGGACGCTTTACGAAACACACCAATGGTGAATGTCATTAATGATAATATTTCGATTGTCGGAAAAAGAAATGTTGCTGTAATGGTAAATGACAGAATGCTTAATTTATCAGGAAGCAAACTAACGAATTATCTACAATCGCTGCACTCCGACGATATTGCGAAAATCGAAATCATTACAACTCCTCCTTCAAAATATGATGCGCAAGGAAATAATTGAATTATTAATATTATTTTAAAGAAAAATCCCAATCTTGGCTGGAGCGGGAGTGTAAATTCTTCGTATCAACGAGATTCGCACAATGGTTTCAGAACGGGCGGAACGCTTAATTATCAATCGAATAAAATAAGTAGTTCACTAAAAATAAATCAAGGTGATATTAATTACAAATTACACAGTAGTCGAAATCTTATTGGGAAAGAAACCGCAATTTATACAAACGAAGAAAGGCATGATAATCCAAAGATTTTTAGTGTTAATTATAACTTAGATGTCAAAATCAATAAAAATCAAAATACAGGATTTATTTACAGTTATAGCAAGTTGAATTATGATATGGATACAAAAGGAATCAGCCGATATCAAACACATTCTATTATCGATTCTACTTTGTATACCAATCAAAAAGAACATTGGTCAACACATACACATACCTTGAATGCCTATTATGACAAAATTAGATAGCATTGGAAAAAAGCTAAATTTTACCGCGAATTTTCTAAATAATTCACCCAAAAAATTCAATGATTTTAATACACAAAATGAGTTGAATAACAACGAAACTTTAATTCAGAACAATAGTAAAATGAAATATTCGATCTTTTCGATGCAAGCTGATTTTACTTTGCCTTACAAATGGTCGAACATAGAAACTGGAGCAAAATATACATTATTGGATAACAAATCGGATGTGGAATATTATGAATTTGATGGAATAGATTTTATTTTGAATCCTTCTAATAGTAATGTTTTTCAGTACAAAGAAAATAATTATGCGGCTTATGTGAGTTTCCAAAAAGACTTCAATCAAAAATGGTCTGCAAAAGCAGGTTTACGATACGAATACACTTCGCTAGAAGGTTTTACACCAAATGACGAAAACAGCAGTCTGAAAAAGATCTACGGAAAATTCTTTCCTACAGCTTATATAAGTTATAGACCAAATACAAATCATTCGTTCAGTATCGATTATTCCAAAAGAATAAATCGTCCCAATTTTCAATCTTTAAATACATTCCGTTGGTACACGAATCCGTATATGTATTACACAGGAATTCCTAAATTACAACCATCATTTAATGATAATATTGAACTAAATTAATCTACAAAGGAAAATTTACATTTGGACTATACTATCAATTTAGCCAAAATAATTTGGCTAATATTGCACATTTTTCAGATGGAATTTACAGCAATGTAGTAGAAAATAGTTACGATCAAAACAGAACGGGATTCAATATTGGATATTACAACACCTTTTTCAAAATTTGGGAAACTTCAGTTAATGCGAATGCATCTTATACAACCACAAAACCGACTATTTCTGAACTGGAAAAGTTAAAAGTTTATTCGATGTCGTATTCTTTTTATAATACCATCACATTAAATAAAGACAAAACATGGTTTTTGATGCTTAATTTTTGGCATACACTTCCATTCACTTATGCCAATATAAAACTGCAAGATCAACTAGAGTTTTCGCCAGGCATTAAAGCTTCGTTTTTCGATAAAAAATTACAAGCCAATTTTGTGATAAATGATGTATTCAAAACGATTAAAAACAAAGGGTATTCGTATAATGGCGATTATCGTTCAGAATTTAATCAATACAATGATTACCGAGGTTTTAAACTTAGTTTAACATACAATTTTGGAAATAACAAAGTGAAAGAAAACAACAAAAAAGTGAATTTCGAGGAACAAAATAGAGCAAATTAAACTTCATACAACTCTCAAGAACATCAACTTAATTGTTGGTATTTAAATTTCGATACTATTTTCAAAAAATATAAAAATAGTTATGGTGCATTCCGATGAATATGAGATATTTATTTGATTTAACACATCAATATAAATTAACAAGAACTAAAATTAATGAAGAAAGCATTAGAAAATTATTCAATTTATTAAAGAAATTATTCCTGTTACCGTAGGTATTTTGATTGCGCTGTTTATTGACAATTGGAACACAAATAGAAAAGACAAAGTTTATATTTATCAAGTATTTTCAACAATAAAAAGTGAATTGAATGAAACAACAGAAGAAATAAAATACAATATTCCATTGCAAAATTCTTATGTCGATTCGCTGGAATACTGTGCTGATAACGAAAGTGTTAACATTTTGGATGTCACAATGAAATGTAAAGGTGTTTTTATTCCTCAAATTAAAACAAGCGCTTGGAAATCAGTTTCTACTTCCAAAATTGACTTGATAAATTATGATAAAATCACTTCTTTATCTAATATTGAAGAACAAAACAGAATTTTTCATGAATTTCTTATACTCCAACTTTTATGAAACAGAAAAGAACAAAAAAGAGACCATCAAAATTCTAATATTAGACATTATTCAAACCGAAAAAACAATTCAACGACAAATTGATTTTTATAATAAGAAGTAAGGTTTAAGGTTATCAAAATATTTGAAACAAATCTAAATATCAATATTTTAGAAAGTATTAACAATTAAAAAAAGGGTTTGGCGCGAAAATTACATTCAATATTTTCAAAATAAATTCTACTTAAAAATGAATACAACAAGAATTTCTAAAACATTACAAAAAGCACTAAATGATCAAATTACATTAGAAGCTTTTTCTGCACAAATTTATCTTATGCTTGCATGTTGGGCAGATGAAAATCAATTGGACGGAGTCAAAAATTTTATGATGAAACACTCTCAGGAAGAACGCGTACATATGGCTAAAATTATAGAATATGTGCAAGAACGTGGTGGTATTGTAAAAATTGAAGCAATTAAAAAACCTGGACCTGAACCTAAAAATGTATTAGAGTGTTTTCAAGCTGTTTTAAAACAAGAAATCGAAAATACCGAATCCATCTACAAAATTGTAAAAATGAGTATGGAGGAAGAAGATTGGGCAACATCGAATTTCTTACAATGGTTGGTTGCTGAACAACGTGAAGAAGAAAAATTAGCACTC
The DNA here is from genome assembly GCF_002362875.1 of Empedobacter sp. UBA3239. Lineage (NCBI taxonomy): Bacteria > Pseudomonadati > Bacteroidota > Flavobacteriia > Flavobacteriales > Weeksellaceae > Empedobacter > Empedobacter sp. UBA3239. Next base: position 57,481 of record NZ_DEVJ01000067.1, read on the forward strand.
GATTTATTAGACAAAGTAAAATTAGCGGGTGGGGCTAATATGTCTGATGCTGCAAAATTTGATTTAAACAAAACGATCGGTAATACAGGACAAGATTTTCCGACAGCAGATCAAATTAATCCATTAGCAGAATAATTTATTCATCATTCATCTCAAAGGGCTAATT
>NZ_DEVJ01000067.1:57774-66809 GCF_002362875.1 Empedobacter sp. UBA3239
AATTAGCCCTTTGAGATGAAAATATATTTATCAACTTATTCTTGTACAGTCCAAGTAAGTTCCTCTATCGCATATCCTTTTTCTTCTGCATACAAAAGAAACTTTTGTTTTGTTGCTTCCGAAATTGTTTTTTGTCGTGATAAAATCCACATATAATCATGACTTTCACCAAAAACCAAAGCTGTTTCATAATCGGGATTCATCAACACTACATTATATCCTGAATAAAATGGTCCAAAGAAACTAACTTTTAAAGCTCCTTTCCCTTCTTCTTCATTCAACTTAGCTTTTCCATGAGCTTCTTTCCATTGATTTTCTTTATAATCAAAACCTCTGTTATGAACTTCTATTATACCTTTCTTATTCAAAAAATAAGTCGCAGTTACATGACTCATATTTTTTTCATATTTAAAATCTAAACGTGCAACTTCATACCACTTTCCCATGTATTGATGCGGATTAAAATTTTCGACCGCTGTAACATAATCCGGGATTTTAACTTTTCGACAATTCAACCAAGCATATGTCAATCCTCCCAAACCTGCTAACGCTAAACCTGAGATCATCTTTATATTTAATTGCTTCATAAATTATTCTTTTTCGTGTTCTATATTTAATAAAAACTCGATTAAATCCATATTTAATTGCTCTTTATGAGTAATATTTAAACCATGAGGAGCATCTTCGTAAACAATATAAGTGGCGTGCGGAATTAATTTAGAAGCTTGATCGCCAGCAGTTTTTATAGGAACAGTTTGATCTTCTTTTCCATGTACAATTAAAGTCGGAACATTAATCATTTGGCATTCTTTTCTAAAATCAGTATCCATCCAAGACAAAGCGGCTTTCATAGTTGCAATAGGTGAAGCATGGGACGAAACAGAAAAATCAAAATCTAATTGTTCTTTACTGACTGATTTTTTTAATAATCCGTAATTATAAAAACCTTTATGAAAACCATCTAAAAATTCCAATCGATTGTTTTGAAGTTGATGTACAATTTCATCTAATTTTTTCTGTGGAACACCATTTTCATTATCAGCTGTTTGTTTTACCAAAGGAATAATCGAACTAATTAAAGCTACTTTCGAAATATTTTTGTTCCCATAATTTGCAATATAACGCACTACTTCTCCTCCCCCCATCGAAAAACCAACTAACACAACATTTTTCAATTGCAATTCATCAATCAAAGTATGTAAATCTTCTGCCAAAGCATCATAATCATAACCGTCCCAAGTTGCGCAAGACTTTCCAAAACCTTTACGATCATATGCTATACAACGAAAACCCGCATCTACAATTTTTGGTATTTGATATTCCCAAGATTGTATACTAAGTGGCCAACCATGTATCAAAACAATAGGTTGCGCCATTTTATTACCATAATCTACATAATGTATGTTATAGCCCTTTCTTTTTAATTTTGCCATAGTTATTATTTTTTTTGTTTTGTTTTTAACGTAGTCTCCTATACTTCAATACAAGCATTAAGCCAATAATTACATTTCAAAAGGTTTAACATTTATAACTGTTACAAAAAAATAATAATTTTCTCAATCAACAATATCAAAAAAAGAGTTAATAAAAAAAGCAAAAAAGTCTGCGTTTTCTCAGACTTTTAATAATTAAAACACAAAAATTTTAATGGTTTCTTACTAATTTATTTCTTCCATAATAACCTACAACAGCGGCTGTAAATAACAAAACTGTTGTATATAAATCTATAGGAGCTGTATCTATAGGATCATCTCCTGAATCGTGTCCTCCAGGACTTGTATTCGCTGTATTTTCACTAAAAAAAGTAACACCTGACTCTCCATCTTCTGCATGAAGATTAGATAAAGGAAGAATTAAAAATAAACTTCCACATAAAATGTTTTTTAATTGTTTTTTCATCTCACATTATTTTACAATTATTTTTTTTGAAATTTTTGAACTATCATAACATTCAACCCAAACAATATAGATTTTTGTAGATGTTGACAGATCAAAATGCGTTTCAAATGTATTTAGAGAAGATAAATTTTTAACTAAGCTACCTTCTAAGTTGTAAACTTTTATAGTTTTTATTTTTTCAGTAGATTGGATATGAACTGTATGATTTTCAGTATAAACATTTAGTTTATTTGTTTCATTCAAATCACTTGTGTTCAATGAACTATTTTTATATACAATTTCAAAACGATTTGTAAAATAACCTTTGCCACTTAAGAAATTATAATTACCTTTAGATAGATCAATAGATTTTTTTAATTCTTTATCAATTAAATAAATAGATTGTCCTTGTGTAAATATTCCATTTGTTTTCGCCAACGAAATCGTGTAATTTCCAGCAGTTAAAATTTTAATAGCTAAATCAAATTGATCTTTTTCATCAAACTCGGCTCCTCTACCTTGAATAGACATTTCTTTTTGATCTATCATCGAATAAATACCAGGGTAGACTTGCATTGGTTCTGCATCAAAAGTATTTTCATATTGTTTCGTAGAACCTTCTTTATATCCAACAAGAGTCGAGTTTAACACTTCATTATTTTGTTTTAAACTCAACCAAAATTTATCATCTTCTATGGTTTTATATGAAACTACTTCGTTAGCTGTAACACGCATACTGTTATTAAAAAACAACTGCATTGGTAAAGGACCTTGTAATTTGTTTTCTGCTTGTACAATAAATCCTTGACCTACTTCTATTGCTGTGGAAGTAATTGAAGGATCACTCCATCCCATTTCATCACTATAAACAATCCAATTATCGCCTGTAAATTCACCATTTACAATAGGTTTCTTATGTGTCCAAACAAAAACTTTCGAAATAGTTAACATAGCTGAATTGGATGATATAACTTTCTTCAAATCAATTGGAGATGGATAAGGATTACCTACTGCATTATTTCCAACATTATTTTTTGTAAGCATTCTTGAAACAAATCCATTATTTGGAATTCCTGTAAAAGTACCTTCAAATATTTTTGAAACACCTTCTCCATAAATATTAAAATTATTTGGTGCTCTAAATGCAATGTATTCGCCTTTTTGAAAAATATCAGCTGCATTTATATTTGCTACCCAATTGTTTGCAAACTCGTCATAACGATAGAAGCGATTTTGAAGTGTCTTAGGAGATAAAGCCAAAATATTTTGTCCGAAAACAGGTGAAGACCAATCCAAGGTTTCTAATCGATAAATTGGTTTTGATTGACGTTTGAAACTGATATTTCCTACATTAATTGCATTGTCATTTTGTTGCATTAAATAAGCACCATGTTCAAAAACAACTTGATTCGAAGGATTATCCACATTATTTACAACAGTATAGGTGATTCCGGAAGGAACAACTACGTTTGCTTCAAATTTCAACGATTTTGCTGTTAAATTATGAGGATATGATTCTCTTAGAATAGCATTTTTAGTAGCCGTTGGCTCCCCATCACTCCAAACCCCATTTTCCCAAATCGTTGACAAAGACGAAGTAACTTCTGTCCATGTAAATGCATCTAACCCAATATAATTTATCGGATTACTTGTAGAAATTTCAAGTTCATTGATTGAATAATTTGAATAATCTATTCCATTTATATTTTTCAAATTAACTTGAATATATCCATTCGTCATAAGAGCATTTAAAGGAATATAAAGTGCTGTAAAAATAATTGTCCCATTCTCTTTTCCATTTATCATAATCGGTGCTGGCATAATAAGAGGAAATTGCTGTAAATTATAATCAGCTAAAAAAAGATAAAAATTTTGCGAGGTAAAATTAAACCCTTCACTTTTTATCTTAAAACTTGGGTTAATTCCAAATCCTGCTGCACCATCATTATCAATGTATTTATTATCTATCGCTAAACCTTTCCAACCTGTACCGGGATAATCTCCTTGTACACGGAATGTTCCTTGTGCATAATCTGCTGAGGCAGAACTTTCTATTTTAAATAATTTTCCATTACTTACAAAAGAATAACTGCCATTGTCTGCATTCTCAAAATCTTCTGTATATGGTAAATTTTGCGCAAATGAAAAAACAAAGCCAAGAATTAGTAATAGAGTAAGTTTATATCGTTGTAAAGTTTTTTTCATAAAATTAGATATTAAACATTTTGAAGATTTTTTACAGTTTTATGAATATCTGTTTTACTGGCAAAACTTTTTGTTGGCATGATAAATTCTTGATGAAACTGATTACGATATTTATCATTATCATAACCTATTACACTTCTACAAATTAATTCACCACCAGGTCCGCCTTGCATCAGAATAACTTCATGATCATTTTTATTCCTCAAAATCAATGGATAGTTTAATTTTTGACTTTCAGAAGTACTCAAAACAAAATCAATATTTTTACTCTCTGTAGCCAAATCTTTGCTATTCCATTTACTTTTATCTATTCCCAATTGTGATAAACAAATTACCAAATCACATTTATCTTCTGTTTTCAATTTTTTCGAAATTCGAGTTGCTGCTTTATATGGATTTTCAGCTCTAATCGAAGAATTAAAACTATTCTGAGCCACTCCAGTTATGCCAATTTTTAAATCTTTGGTATGTAATATTACATAAGGTAAAACAACTTCATTCCAACCTTCTTCCTTAGATGAATAATTGCAATTAACAAAAGAAAAATTAAACGCCTTAGCTAAGTTTAAAAATGGTAGAATTCCTAGTTTTAAATAATTTGAACTTAAAGCAACCGCATGATAACCGATAGAATTGATTGATTGAAATGTTTCTTGGTTGAGCTGTTCTAAGCGGAATAAATTCCCTGCATCGACTAAAATTCCTTTTGTTTCCTGCTCATTCAATTCTTTTTTTATCATGCGATAGATTGATGTATTGAACGATAAGTCCACATCATTACTTTGATAAATGGTTAGATTTGATGTATCTGCTAACCCTTGTATATTTTTAGAAACATTTGCCAACCCTTTCAACGAAGGATTCAACATCGCAATTCCCATTAAAGATGCTGTATGTTTCAGAAAAGAACGTCTATTACTTTCCATATTTTTAATATTTAATTACCATCTAGGAGGAAAAATTCCATATAAACAAATCACATAATTCATCCCAATATAAGGTTGCATATTGTTATGAGCAATTGATCCACCTGAAACTTGTGTTCTCAATTTCATGTCTATATTCGCATTTATTTCTACTGCAGGTTCTTCTAAATTCACCCCCATTGTTGGAGCAAAAGAATCGTTTACCAAAAACCCGGGCTGAGCAATTGATGAACCTGTAATAGGCGTTGTTTGCGTAGCCGGTGACGAACTTACTTTTAATTTTGGTTGACCCGTCAGTACAGTTTCATGTGTATGAGATGGCATTTCATGTGTCAATAGTGTTACATTTTTTTCCCCTGCTTTTTTTCCTAACATTCTTTCCGATAGTCCTGGACCTTGTCCAGCACCTATCCCTACATGATTTCTAAAATCTGGTAGACCAAAAGTAGTTGTTCCATCTCCTCCATACATTATTCCTAATATCGAAAATAAGGCGGTATTTTGTTGAATAGCTAGTAATTGACCATGGCAAAATGCCCAATTTCTTGGTTCAAAATTCCCAGCAAATAATCTCACTTCTCCTATATAAGCTTCGTCCATAAATTCTAACTTTGCGAAGGAAAAATTCCTTCTATTGCTATAATAAAATTAATTCCCAAATAAGGTTGCATATTGTTATGGGGCTGATTCCCTCCTACTGGTAATGTTGTTTTCGTTAAATCTTCGTTTTTCAATGACGTTTCATGTAACGTCATGTTAGGTTCTTCTTGATTATACCCTAAAGTTGAAATTCCTTTATTTGTTGCAACACCCAAACTTGTTCCTTTTGTTGGTTCATGTACAGTAGATGGCATATTACTCGCAATTCCATTTGTTACTTGTACTGAATTCTTATCTACGATATGAGTATGAGCAGGTAATTGCGAATTAGTAAGGGTCACAGCTTCTACTCCTACTTGTTCACCCAAAATAACATTTCCTAATCCCAATCCTTGTCCCATTCCGACTGGTGCACGGCTGGCAAGGTTTGGTAAAGCAAAAGTAGAAATACCATCTCCGCCATAAAGCGTTCCTATAATAGCGTATAACGCTTCATTTCCACTTATAGACAATAATTGTCCCTGGCAAAGCATCCATCCATAAGGGGCAAAATTTCCAGCAAACATTCTAATTTCTCCTATTGTTGGTTCCATAAATTAATTTCTTGATGGATAGATTCCAAATAAACAAATCACATAATTCATCCCTAAAGAAGGCATACGGTTTTCATGTCGTTGATTCCCTCCTTGTGGTTGCAGTGTAACATCTCCTAAATCAATGGAGTTACTATTTAGTCCCACGTTTGGTTGTGTCTCTACAAAACCTTGTGTAGGAACTTTCATACGTCCTCTTGATTCTACTGGCGCAGCCAGACTAGAACCTGGTGTAATCTTTGCTTGAGTAGCATCCTCTGCACTTACCTTAAAATGATTCCCTTTTATTTCTACAAGATGTATATGTGCAGGTATTTCTGTAGAAGTTAACGTATGTGCTTCTTCTCCTGCCATTTCCCCTAAAGGAATTTCATTTGAAAACCCTACAGGAATTCGGCCTCTAAAATCCGGTAAAGCAAAAGTCGTTACGCCATTTCCTCCATACATTACTCCCAATACACTAAATAAAGCCTGATTCTGATTAATAGACAAAATTTGTCCATGGCAGAAAGCCCAATTCTTAGGAGCAAACTGTCCTGCAAACATCCGAATTTCACCAATTGTTCCTTCGTACATATAAATTAAAGTTTTTGAGTTATCCTATTTAAGTAGGAAGAAGAGAGTAGAATGACAACTTATATAAATTGCGTTTTAAATTTACTTAATTATAGAATGAATTCAACTTTTAAAGGGGGGACAAATAAGGGGACAAATTCATAAAATAATATTTTTCCCGAAAAAATAAAGAATAAAACATTAACAACAAATTAATTACATTTTCAAAATTCTACAATAGATAAAAAATACAATCCAAATAAAAACAATAAAGTAGCTATGTCGTATACGGTAAAGTAGCTTTGCTGTAGTTAATTTCTTTCCTCCAAAAATAAAAGCCAATAGGTTTGCACATTATTTTAATAACTAAACAAAAAGTATGAAAAAAAGTGTTTCCCTTTTTACAACATTACTCTCTATGCTCTTGTTCGGACAAGTAGGGATTAATACAGAAAATCCTCAAGGAATTTTTAATGTAGATGGTAAATCTTCTCCAGAAACAACAAATCCTAAAACAGGGGTTCCAGATCCTTTGCAAGCTTCAGATGACTTTGTGATTACATCTTCTGGTAGTGTTGGAATTGGAACAATATCTCCAGATCCATCAGCTATTTTGGATGTAAATGCAGACGGTGCCTCTATTGGTAACAAAAAAGGCTTTTTAGGCCCTAAAATTTCCTTAGAAAGCAACACAGACCAAACCACAATATCCAATCCTGCTATAGGACTGCTAATTTACAACTTAGGAAAAAGAGGATTAACAACAAAAGGTTATCTCTATTGGAACGGAACCGAATGGGTTAAATTTTCTACAAGAAGTAGTATTTCTCCTTCTATTAATAAATTAGATTGTAGTTTAGCTTATATCATACCAAAAAAATTCGAACAAGGAATTCCTTATATCGGAACTTTAGTGGTTCCTTATTCAGGAGGAAATGGAGGATCTTATCCAGCTGGTTCGCCAATACTTTCGACAGGAATAACAGGTCTTACAGCTACATTACAATATGGTGATTTAGAATATGGTGTTGGTCAACTAATATACTCAATAACTGGAACTCCTTCTGGTTCATCTCCAAATACCGCAGAATTTGCAATAGATTTTTTTGGACAATCTTGATCAGCTTCTGTAGGAAAAAATGAACTTTCTCGAGGCGAATCAGAATATTTTAGCGGATCTGGGTTTTTAGCAAGTCTTACCAATATTTTATTAAGCAGCAATGGAGATAAAATGCCTACAATTGAAGACACTTTTCTGTTTGATGCTTTGCAAACTCAAGTTCTAACTCCACAGGTCCTGTATCTATTGTGCCTAGAGTATACAATATAAGTAATGAAGCTCAAAAATTTTGGTGGATGGGAATGACCTCCCAAGAAGGACGTGGTGATGCGAACGTCATCCTAGCTCCTAATGGTTACCAAAATCTTGATAATGGAATGTATTTGGGATTTGGTGCAAATATGGTAAAAGGTGTTTCGACACCAGGTACTGCGGTTAGATACTCAAATGATACCGAAGGATATAATTTTGATTTTATCCTCGAAGGAAATAAATGGTACAAAGTAGAAATGTCTTTTACCATCGATAATATGGATACGACAAATAATGCCGATAATGTTCGAAAATGGTACTGCCGAATTACCAGAATGTTTTAACCAAACTAACCTATCCAAGTTACAAGCGCGGGATATTGCTATCCCGCGCTTGTAACAAATTAAAAACCATATATTTCAAAAACATCCATATCGGATCTATTATTCTTCAACGAGTAAATGAATGCAACATTGAAAATACACGTATTTGTATTTTTTTAAAATGCAATGAAATAGATCTTCAAAAAATGTATTCTTCTGAAAGTTTAGACTCAAAAATTTTATTGAGATGGAGCAAATTATTAGAATATGATTTTTTCAGAATTTATTCTCAACATCTCATTTTATTCTCTCCTCCAATTCCTCCAAATCAAACAGATAAAAGAAACTCTTTGCCTCAATTCAGAAAAAACCTTTATACAAAAGAGCTAATTGATTTTATAGTAGATAAAATTAAAACGATAAAATGACTACAAAACAAGTAATTGAGAACTATAGAATACCTAAAACAACTTTACACAAATGGCTAGAAAAGAACAAATAATAAAACCAAATTATAAAAAATTTACAATGATATTCTAGATGAAATGTTTCCTGAAAAGAAACAGGAGTTCTCCTACTTTTTTAATAAAAAACAGGTATCATCTTTAGATATTATTAATTTGAATAACCGGTAGTGCATTTG
>NZ_DEVJ01000057.1:0-20407 GCF_002362875.1 Empedobacter sp. UBA3239
ACCACATTACCACATTACCACATTACCACATTACCACATTACCACCTTACCACATTACCACATTACCACATACTCCCAACATCAAGGCAAGATGAAGGCAAGATGAAGGCAAGATGAAGGCAACATAGTGGCAGTAGAGTGGCAATAAAGTTGAGGTAATAAAAAAGAGAAGTAAAACTTCTCTTTTTTATTCATCATTTAAGTTTCTTTGAAGTAATCGATTAGACTTATTTGTTCAAAGACATTCAAAACTAGAGATATTTATAGAACAATAAAGATTACAACAAGTAGATTTTATAAAAAGAATGTATAATTTATAAATTATACACTTTTAAACGATTAAGTACTTAATAAACGATTTACGATATAAAATAAAGTATTTTAGTAGTAATCAATAGATCTATACCATGAAAAGAGTTCTAGTGTACACATACATACTCTTTCTACTTCCCCTTTTAATAATGGCTAATCAAGTTGATTCCTTAGCCTCAAAAGATAATGTCTATCTAATAGAAAAATTGGATGCATTAATAGATGAAAAGCATCATCCAAATGCGATGATCTATGTGCAAGCGTATATAAGAAATGCTAAAAAAGAAAAGGATAAGCTAAATTTATTTTATGCTTATAAAGAAGGAATCTTTTTTTCAAGTCATTTAAATACTCAAATAGAATATGCAGATAGTGCGATAATTACTGCCCGGAAATTAAAAAACAAAGATTTAATAGCAACAGCTTTATTATCAAAAGGGCTAGCCTATTACAAAGCAAAAGATTATAGAGAGGCGTTACAAAATTATTTATATGCAGATCAGGAGTTAAAATATTCAAAAGACCAATATTTATTACATAAAGTAACATTTAATATGGCAATGATAAAAATCAAATTAAATCAATGTAACCAAGCAGAAGAATTGTTGCTGAAATGTAAAAACTTTTTTCAATCAAAACCAGAGAACAAAGATTACCAAGCCTATTTATTAAATACAATATATCAATTAGCATCTCTCCATCAAGAAGTTGGTAACAAAGCAAAAGCGAAAGAATTGAATCAATTAGGATTAAATAAAAGCAAACTTGAAAATAACGAATTTTTCCATAGATACTTTACGATAAATAAAGCAATTGATGAGTTTTTAAATGATCAATTTGTGACGTCTATTCAATTATTATCAACTAAAGAAGATATTTTAATAAAAACGAATGATTTTAATACACTAACCAAAATTTATTACTACAAAGCAAAGGCATTTGATAAATTGAATAATCAACAACATAAAATAATATATTTTAACAAAATAGATAGTATTTTCAATGAATACAACTTCTTAGAAATTAAATATAGACCGATATACGAAAACATTTTAGAGGAAACATTGGTAGCTTCTGATACGAACAGACAACTATATGTAATCAATCAATTATTAAAAATGGATGAGTTAAATTATAAGCTAGATGCAGAAATGAGTCAAGTTGTATACAAAGAATATGACACAGTGCAATTGCTCAAATTAAAGGAAAAAATATTGAATAAGTCTCAAAAATTATATTACGTATTGGCAGCGTGTTTTACTGGAATAATAGTATTGATCGTAGGAATTGTAAAAACTAGAAATAAAAATAAACATTTAATCGAAAAGTACAATCTGTTTATTGAAGAATCTGCTCAATCAAGTTACACAGAACGGAGAATATCGATTAAAGATGAAGAGGATTTGAATAAAGAAGCATTTGAAAGTTTACTATTAAAATTTGAAGAATTTGAGCGGGACAGAGAATTTTTAAACCCTAATATAACAGTAGTAAGTTTGGCAAAATCATTTTCAACAAACACCACTTATTTATCAAAATGTGTCAATCAGTACAAAGGAATTAATTTTCCTTCTTACATCAATCGGTTGAGAATAAAATTTATTACTGATTTATTACAAGAACAACCACAATACCTTAATTATAGTGTAGGGGCATTAGGAGAAATAGCAGGTTATATGAATCCAAGACAATTTTCAAATGTTTTTTACAGTGAAACGGGCTTGCGTCCCTTAGATTTTATAAAAATTCAAAAACAAAAAAATAAAGAAAGTATATAATGGTTTATTAGTGTAATTTATTGACATACAAGGGCTAAAAAAGACTTAGCTATTGCTTTAAACAGATCGCTATTGCAACTTTACAAAACCATTGCGCAATGGAGATCAATGTTTAATTAAAAATTTAAAAAAATGGCGAAGCAAAAAGGCTTTTTAAAACTTAGAGGTTCAATCGGAGATTTAAACTTCTACAAATCAAAAGATGGTTATATGGTGAGAGAAAAAAGCTCTATAGACCGTAATACCATAATGAGTGATCCGCGATTTCAGCGTACCAGAGAAAATATGCAAGAATTTAAGAATGCAGGTACTGCTGGAAAAACACTACGAAACGCATTCAATGCGATCATAAAAAATGCAAAAGACAGCAAATTATCAAGTCGTCTCACAAAAGTAATGCATGGTATCCTAAAAGAAGATACTACAAATGCTCGTGGACAAAGAAATGTACACAAAGGAAATCAATTACTGATGAAAGGCTTTGATTTTAATGCAGGGGCATCATGGTTAAAAACGGTCTTAATTCCTGTACAAGTAGATATAGAACGTACTTCTGGTGAAACAAAATTTACATTAGAAGCATACAAACCCTTAGATGTGATAATAGCACCACAAGGAGCTACCAATTACCGATTTGTAGCAGCTTCTACAGAGATAGATTTTGAGAAAAACGAATACATTACAAAAACATCGTATACAGATTATTATCCATACGATGAGGTAGAAGTGAATGATGTAGAATTATTGAACAATCTTTCTCCAAATTCAGAACATACAATCGCTTTAGCAATTGGAATCGAATTCTACCAAGAGGTGAATACCGTTTTGTATCCATTAAAAAATGGAAGTTTTAATGCAGCACATTTAATCGAAATCAATTTACCATGATGACAATTGTAGTAGAACGAATGTATTATCCGAATGGTACAAATGGTAGCTTATTCATCAACGATAAGTTTATTTGTTATACGATCGAGTTACCATGGAAGGAGAACGAACCCCGCAATTCATGTATACCAGAAGGATGTTATGCAATCCAAAAGAGAAGCTCACCAAAATTTGGTCAACATTTTCTGATTACAAATGTACCCAATCGTTCATTGATTTTGATTCATCCTGCCAATCATGCAAAAACTGAATTACAAGGATGTATAGCTCCAGTAACCATATTAACAGGTGAAGGGAGAGGAGAGTTATCAAGAAAAGCATTTACAAAACTTAAAACTCTAGTAAATGATAAACTTGATCGTGATCAAAAAGTAAGTTTAAGGATTAAAAGTAAACAACATGACAATTATTAATCGCTTTACAGCACCTACACCTAAATTATTCCAACAACTACGAAATATAGGATTAACCTTAGCTGCAATTGGAGGTGTATTAATTGCTGCTCCTATAGCATTACCAGCAACATTAGTGACGATAGGAGGTTATTTGACTGTAGCAGGAGGAGTAATATCAGCTGTCAGTCAATTGACGGTAAACGACAAAAACCAAAGTAATGATGATGAATAATAGTAATACATCGTTAATTGTTGGAACAATAGGAGGAACAATGACAAGTTTGGTAGCGACCATTCAATGGGAACAACTTGTTTATACGATTTGTATGGGAATAGTAGGAGCAATATGCAGTTATGGAACATCATACTTACTGCATAAGAAAAACAACCCTTACGACGAAGACTAAGTGTTTGATTACAAGTAAGATTTGGAAATCTTATTTTATTGATGTAAATTTTAACATCATTCATTTAAGTTTCATTGAGGTAATGTTAATTATTACAGAAATGAAAAATAACGAATTAAAAAGAATGGTGATTTATCCGAAAGATGTATCAATTATTACGGGAAAGGGGTATAGGCAAAGTCTACGCTTACTCAATAGAGCAAAGCAGATAATCGGTAAAGAGAAAAAAGACTTCCTAACTTTTGACGAATTTTTGATTGCTTTTAAGATGAAATCGTAAAACCAAAAATGAAAAAGGTTCTCAATTTTTTAATTGAAAACCTTTTTCTATATAACATAATTTTTAATAAGTATTATTTCCCGATGCAAAACTTGCCAAATATCGTCCCTAATATATCTTGATCCACATCTATTTCACCTGTAATATGTCCCAAATATGTTAAAGCTTCACGGATATCCATTGCTAACAAATCCCCAGGAAGTCCCATGTCCATTCCTTGTTTGATCTTTCCAATTTGAGAAAGTGTGTTTTGTAATGCTTCTAAGTGACGAGAGTTCGTAACGATTGTGTCATCCTGATTTGTTCCTTTCAATTTGATTTGATGAATCAGATTTTCTTTCAATGCTTCGATATTATATTGATCTTTAGCTGAAATTTCTAAATGAACAACATCTTTAAACTCTTGTTTGATAGCATCAGAAATAGCTGATTCGTTATTGTTTACATCAATTTTATTGGCAACATTAAACAAGATTTTTCCTCTACGTTGCAAATCATCTAACTGATTCGCAATTTGATTATCAGCAGTTATATTGGCATCATACAAATAGATGATAATAGAAGCATTGTCTATTTTTTCGAATGTTTTTTCAATTCCAATCCGTTCTATCGTATCGCCAGCTTCTCGAATTCCAGCTGTATCAATAAAACGGAACCCAACACCGTCAATATAAATGGTTTCTTCAATGGTATCACGAGTTGTTCCTTCAATATCCGAAACAATAGCACGTTCTTCGTTTAATAATGCATTTAATAAAGTAGATTTCCCTGCATTTGGCGCACCAACAATAGCTACTGGTACTCCATTTTTGATAACATTTCCAAAAGCAAAAGAATCAGCTAAACGTTTTAAGATGGATTGTAATTTATTCAATAAATCATAAAATTGTGTACGATCTGCAAATTCAACATCTTCTTCAGAAAAATCCAATTCTAATTCCATCAAAGCTGCAAAATTGATCATTTGTTCTCTTAAATCTTTGATTTGATTAGAGAATCCTCCACGCATTTGTTTGATAGCAATTTCGTGCGAAGCCTTAGAATCCGAAGAAATAAGATCAGCAACAGCTTCTGCTTGTGTTAAATCCATTTTACCATTCCAAAAGGCTCTGAAAGTATATTCACCTGGATTGGCATTTCGAATGCCAATTTTATTTAATAATTCCAATACCTTTTGCTGAATATAAATCGATCCATGTGTCGAAATTTCTACGACATCTTCACCTGTATATGAATGAGGATTTTTAAATATTGAGAATAATGCTTCGTCAACAATGGTATCTCCATCCATCACATAACCCAAATGTATGGTATGAGAAGAAGCGTCATTCAAAGATTTAGTTGAATTAAATTTTGATTGATAAATCTGAGCAACTTTAGAAATTGATTCTGGTCCAGAAATACGAATAACCGCTATAGCGCCCATTCCATTGGCAGTTGCCAATGCACAAATTGTATCGTTGTTTAGCATAAGGCAAATTTACAACATAATAAGTTGTTGGAAAATTATAATTTATATGATAATTTTTTAAAATGTAAAAATATTTACTGTTAATATATTAATACTTAAAAAGGGATGTTTTTTAACCTGAACTAATTACTGCTACATCTGATGCTATTGGGAAAGAATTTGAGGATCATGAAATTAAAATTTTTAGTCAAATGGTTTTAATCCTATGATTCTAAATTATCATCAACTTATAAAAAATTAGATTTTGATAGATAATTGGCACACTTTTAGTATTTCTTTTAGAAATTGGAATTTATAATGTCATTAAAGAAAAATTATGCTACAAAAAGAGGTTTTGGAATTGGTAATTTTAGAATTAAAATTGTAGATGTACTTATTGTAATATCTATTTTGGTATTACTTGTAGTAGTATTTAAATAAAAAAAAAGCTTCTTAATATTAAGAAGCTTTTTTATTTATTTTAATTTGAATTATAACTTGCTCTCACTGTAATTTGAGCTGTCTTCTGACGTGATGTTGTATTCAATGATCCACCAGCAGAATACTCTTCATTATCATTTTTACCTGTTATCTGAAAAATACCCAAATCGGCTTGTTTTAATTTTCCTAAACTAGTGCCAGATTTTGTAGCAATATTTTCTGCACGTTGTTTTGCATTTTCAGAAGCTTGCGCAATCAACTCAAGTTTCAAATCTTCTAATTTCGAGTAATAATAATTTGGATTAGAAGAACTCAGCTCAATTCCTTGACTAATTAATGTAGAGATTTCGCGCGAAGCTTTTTCTATTTTATCCAATTCTTTCGATTCGATTGTTGCGTCTTGAGTTAGATTATAACCAGTAAATTGACTAATCGAATTTCCGTTTGCATCTGTTCCGTACTGAAAATCTTTTGAAATATTTACCGCTTCAAAAACAATTTCTTTTGGATTGATTCCTTGCGAAATCAAAAAGTTTTTGACAACCGTTTGATCAGCTTTTAATTGATCCGAAGCAATGCGCAAATCATAATCTTTGCGACTAAAAGTTGCACGCCATTTGACTAAATCAGCATTAAAATCTTTCAAAGCATTTCCAGTAACATTGATCGATTCAGAACTTCTGAATTTGTATTTGTAAGCGTTTCCTAATATACATGTTGCAGCAATTAACCCAACGGCTAAAATAGATGCTACAATAACTAAAAATTTATTCATAGTAATTTGGTTTTCAGTAAATGTACAAAAAATACTAAAGATGTATTTCACTGAAAATAGTGAAATTAAGCAATCAAAATAGGAAATTCTTGATCGATGATAAAGATGATTAAATTACCTTCTGAATAATCAATTGTAACCACATCTTCATTGGCTTTGTTACGAGTTCCTATGCGAGAAAGTAAGTTCAAATCTTCGTTATTCAACGGATATTCCAAGCCTTTTGTGACAATGTTTTTACATTCAGGAAAGGGTAGGAGCGAAATTGTTCGTCCAAAATAGCCTTCTAACTTTGTTTGTTTTTCTGCGAAAAAATATTGACTATAATTATCGTAAAATAAAATATTGATTTGATCTTTGAAACGATAAGCCGCATTCAAATTTCCAATAAAATGATCTTGTTGACGACCACTTGCTCCAAAAACATCAACCTGTTCAAAACCTTTATCCAAAATGATTTGTAAGGCTTTTGCAAAATCTGTGTCATTTTGATCTGGAGTAGAAATAACTTCTGTTTCAGGAGGAAACTGACTGATTTCAAAAGAATCAAAATCGCCCGAAATAACATCGGGCGTTATATGTAATTTTTGTAAATAATGAAATGCACCATCTGTACAAAAAATCATATCATAATTTGATGTATCAGGCAGAATAGTAGGGATTTCGCCATTCAAAAATAAAAGTGCTTTTTTATTCACCTGGAATCCATTTTACTTCTTCGTGATTATTGTCTGTGGCAATTTTTCGCCCTAAAACGAACAGATAATCAGAAAGACGATTCAAGTATTTTTGTAATTCTGGACGGATTTCTTCTTCTTCAGCTAAACCAACTGTTAAGCGTTCTGCACGACGACAAATACAACGCGCAACATGTGCATGAGAAGCTGCTTGATTTCCACCTGGAAGAATAAAATGTGTCAATTGTTCTAATTGTCCTTCCAAATCATCAATCCATTCTTCCAATTGAACAATATCTTCTTCAGTAACGGTTTTCGGAATACGAGGTTTACCATTTGCCAAGTATAATTTATCGACTGGCGTTGCTAATTCAGCACCAAGATTGAATAAACCTTTTTGGATGATGATAATTTCTTCCTCTAATGCTGGATCAATTTCATATGAACGAATTAATCCTAAATAAGAATTTAATTCGTCAACTGTTCCGTAAGAATCAATCTTTAAACTATTTTTAGAGACACGTGTTCCTCCATATAAACCTGTTGTTCCTTTGTCTCCTGTTTTTGTATATACTTTCATGTGATTTCAACTTATAATTATCGAAGATAAGAAAATCTTAAATATTTTTTGGTAAAAGTGGTTTAGTAAAAAAGTGATATCCGATAGCTACGATAACTAAAATAACTGTGGTGATTATCCAAAGTATATTAAAACCATAATCGGTAGCAATGTGAGTTCCTAAAAATGGCGAAACAATAAAGGCAATTGCAGCTGTCATTCCGTTCAATCCCATATAAGCTCCTCGGTTATTTTTTTGCGAACGAAAAGCTGTTACCGTTGACATCAAAGGTAAAACAAGCATTTCTCCAATAGACATTAGTCCAATTGCTAAATATAACATACCTAATGTGTGACTAAATGTGAAGATAAAATAACTAATTGCTGTGACAAATGAACCAAAAACTAAAAGTTGAGTAACTGAAAATCGTTTTTCGGTGTAATGGATCAATAACATTTCGAATACAACAATGATTATTCCACTGAATCCCATTAATAATCCAATTTCTGTTTGTGTTAAATGAACTACATCTTTGTAAAATAATGGAAGTGTATTTAGGATTTGGAAAAATGCAATAGAGAATAATACACAAAACAGATTGAATACTAAGAAAGGTGTATCAGTGTATGCATTACGTTCTTTTTCGACAACTGTTTTATCAGAAATATTTTCTGTAGCAGCATTTCGTTCTTTTCGTCCATTGAAAAAGACAAAGAATACAATTCCAGCAACCAAAGCAGCTCCTGCATTGCAATAGAATAATAAATCGTACGAATAATTAGATAAAAAACCTCCCATTGATGGACCAATTGAGAAACCTAAATTAACCGCCATTCTATTCAACGAAAAAGCACGAGTGATATTTTCTTTCTTTGCATAACGCGTGATGGCAACTGAGTTTGCAGGACGAAACATTTCGCTAATAATACTCAAAACAAGCATAATAACAGCAAAAGATTCTACCGTTTTAAAATAAGGTAAAATCAAAAACATCGGAGCACTCAGAAATAAACTGATGGCTTGTACTTTAAAGTTTCCGATTTTATCTGTTATCCAACCTCCAAGCCAAGAACCAATTACAGAACCAACTCCAAAACAACTCAAAACTATTCCCGAGTTTTCTAAAGAAAATCCTAATTCGGAGATCATATAAATTCCTAAAAATGGTAAAACCATCGAACCCATTCGGTTCAACAACATTACGATGGCTAACATCCAAGATTCTTTCGAAAGTCCGCTGTAAGCGTCAATGTAAATTTTTAGAATTTTTTTCATCTCTCAATTTTCTTTTAAATGCTACAAAGTTAAGTTCTTTTTTTTTCAAAAAAATGGTTATTTATCAAGGTTTCTGATATTCTTTGATTACTTTTGAAACCTCTTAAAAATAAATCTTACATCTATGTTGTTTTACAATTTCATTCTTAAGGTTTTAATTGTCATAAATGGGCTTGGAGCGGCGTCTGGATTAGTGGTTGATAAACACCATGTTTACACGATTTCCGATGATAAAGCACATTTGTACGTTTACAATAAAAAGAAAAAAGAAGTGGATAAAGTTGATTTGAATCCAGAAGTAAAATCAAAACATATCACTAAAAAAGATAAACCAGATTTTGAAGCGATTACAAAATTTGACAATCATTTGTACATTCTTGGATCGGGCTCTAAAGAAAATCGTTTCGATTTGATTTCATATAACATCAAAACCAAAGAGGTACAAAACGATAATTATAGTTTTCTTTTGGATGAATTTTTAAAGGTTTCAAATTTATCTAAAAAAGATTTTAACATCGAAGGAATTATTACAGATGGACATTGTACATATTTTTTCAACAGAGGAAATGGTCCTGCTGGCGTAAACGGAATTTATAGAGTGGGAGGCAAGATAAATGATTTGAGAGGAAAATCAATTGATTTTTTTCCAATCACTTTGCCTAAAATTAACAATGAAACCACTACTTTTTCAGATGCTATTTTAGTAGATGGAAAAGTTTTGTTTACAGCAACAGTAGAATCTAAAAGTACAACTCAGTTTAATGGAGAAATAAAAGGTTCTATTATTGGTGAGTTAGATTTAGCTAGAATGGAGGTTATACGTTGGCAAAAAATTTCGGATGATAAGAAAATCGAAGGTTTAGCGTTGTATAAAGAATCTGGAAAGAATTATACCTTGTATTTGTGCGAAGATAATGATGATGACTCCAATAAAGCGTCAATTTACATCTACAAATACCAAAAGGAAATCTAATTTTTTGAATAAAGAATTTCGAAATACGGACATCGATTTTCGATTTATTCTTAAAAAATTGTGAAAGTATTTTCAAGACTATTATATTTGTCCGTCAAAATTTATTTATCAATTAAACATTATGCGAGGAAGATGGCTCATTGCAGCATTTGCAATTATTTTAAGTCTCTTGTGTATCAGACAACTAAGTTATACTTGGTACACAACTAAAGTGGAGCATGAGGCGGCGCGCTTGGCGAGTAAGCCAGAAGACGAACCAAGAATTTTAGATAGCTTGGCTCAGCATCCTCTTGATTTGGGAATTATTAAGTACGATTATGGGTATGCCAAAAACAATGAAATCAATTTAGGATTAGATTTGAAAGGTGGTATCAACGTAATTTTACAAGTTTCTGAAAGAGATTTAATCGAGAATTTATCAGCGAAAAGTCAAAACCCTATGTTGGCAACGGCTTTGGACGCTACAGATAAAGCTCAAAAAACAAACGGTAACGTACCTTATGTCGAATTATTTTTTCAAGAATTTGATAAAATAAAAGGAGGAACAAAATACGCAGCTGCAGATTTGTTTGGAAACAAAAACAATGCGGATAAAATTGCGTACAATGCTTCTGACGATCAGGTAAAAGAAGTAATCCGTAAAGATATCGAAGCTAAAGTTGCAACAGCTTATGATGTAATTAGCTCTCGTATTAATCAATTTGGTGTTGTTGAGCCAGTAATTCAACGTTTAGGTGATAAAGGTGATGGACGTATCTTGGTAGAATTACCAGGTGTTTCTGACACAGACCGTGTAAAAAAATTATTACAATCTACAGCAAAATTAGAGTTTTGGCAAGTTGTTCGTCAAGATCCTACTGTTTTACAATATTTTTCTAGCGTTAATACAGAGAAATATAATGTAAAAAATGAGAAAGGACAAACAATCAAAACTTTAGCAGAAGTTATGCAACCAGCTGGTTCTAATGCAAGTTTTGTTGTTAATGTAAAAGATACAGCTGTTGTAAATCGTGTGATGCAAGACAAAGGTTTTGTACCTGGATTACCAGCAAACATTAGAGGATACAAATACTCTTGGGCGAATAAGCCAATGAATTTAGGTAAACAAGCGAATGATAAATCTGCTCCTAAATTATTAGAGTTTTATGTCTTAAAAGGTAAAAATGGAACGCAAGAACCATTAATCGAAGGAGATAAAGTAGTTTCTGCTGCTGGTGAACGTAATCCTGGTTCTCTTACAAATGAGCCTGTTGTTACAATGCAAATGAATCAAGTTGGAGCACAAGAGTGGTCTCGTATTACAGACGAGTTGAAACCTGCAGGTCCTGGACAACCAGGTCAAGGTGTTGCAATTGTATTAGACAATATGGTGTATTCTGCGCCAAACATCAGTAATCAAATTACAGGAGGTAACTCAGTTATTTCTGGAAACTTTACAATTGACGAAGCAAAAGATTTAGCAAACATTTTACAAGCAGGTTCTTTACCAGCTTCATCTAAAATCGTTTCTGCTGAGGTTGTTGGTCCATCATTAGGACAAGAAGCAATCAACAGTTCGTTAATCGCTTTTGGTTGTGCATTTGCATTAGTATTAATCTGGATGTTGTTCTACTACAGCCGTGCAGGTATTTATGCTAACGTTGCATTAATCGTTAACTTATTATTCTTATTAGGATTTTTAGTATCACTTAAAGCTACATTATCTTTACCAGGTATTGCCGGGATTATCTTGACATTGGTAACAGGAATGGACGCGAATATCTTGATTTACGAACGTGTAAAAGAAGAATTAAGAAAAGGAAAATCATTACGTCAAGCAGTAGATTTCGCTTATTCATGGAAAGGAGCTTTCTCTGCAATTATCGATGCCAACTCGACATCATTTATCACAGCATTAATTTTATTCTTCTTTGGTAAAGGACCTGTTGTAGGTTTCGCAACAACGTTTATGATTGGTATTTTTACATCAACATTTACAGCGATTTTTATTACACGTTACTTTGTAGAAGGACGTTTAGCAAAAGGAAAATCTGTTCCTTTCTATACATCATTTACAGCGCACTGGTTACAAAACATTAAAGTTGACTTATTAAAAACAAGAAAAATCTCTTATGCGATTTCAATTGTTTTAACAGTAGTTGCTTTAATTTCTATTTTCACAAAAGGATTTGATATGGGTATCGAATTCCAAGGTGGACGTACATATACAGTTCGTTTTGATAAACATGTAGATCCACAACAAATTTCTGAAAGTTTGGGTGATGTTTTCGTGTTAGATGGTGAAAAAATGATACCACAGGTGAAAACGTATGGTGGTCAAAATCAAGTAAAAATTACAACAGCATACAAGGCTGACGAAGATGGAACAAATGTAGATGATGAGATTAAAGACAAATTATATACAGGTCTTAAATCTTATTTACCAGCGAATATGTCTGAAAAAGATTTCTCTGAAGATAATGCTACAATTGGTTTAATGTCTTCTGCAAAAGTAGGTCCTACAATTGCCGATGATACAACAAGAGCTTCTTACATAGCGGTTTCTTTAGCATTAGTTGCAATTTTCTTCTACTTAATCGTGATGTTCAAACGTTGGCAATTCTCATTATCAACTATCATTGCTTTAGCGCATGACGTGGTTATTGTGTTAGGAGTTTTCTCTTTATTCAAAGGAATTTTACCTTTCAACATGGAGATCGACCAAGCGTTTATCGCGGCGATTTTGACGGTAATTGGTTATTCGATGAATGACTCGATTATTATCTTGGATCGTATTCGTGAGAATTTAACAGTTGAGAAAAACCACAACTTGTACGATATTATTAATATTTCTACTTCAGAAACATTATCACGTACAATTAATACGTCTTTATCAACGTTCTTAATCGTATTAATCATTTTTGCATTTGGTGGAGAATCAATCAAAGGATTTATGTTTGCGAAATTAATCGGTATCGTAATTGGTACATTCTCGTCTATTTTCGTTGCATCTCCTTTATTGTACGACTTTACTAAAAAAGGTCAAATGAATAAATAAGATTCAAATTTTAAATAAATTTTAAGAAAGCCATCAAAGAAATTTGATGGCTTTTTTTCTTCTACTAAATTTAGATTTTATACATTTGTTTAGTGAATAGTTTAGTAATATACCCAGCGTTTTTAGACTTCCAGGAAGTCGTGATTATTATGGTGGTTGCTGTAGTGATTTTTGGACCAGATAAAATTCCAGAAATTGCTCGTGGTTTGGGAACTGCTGTGCGCAAATTAAAAGAAGCATCTGAAGATATCAAGCAAGAGATTATGAATCCTGTTCAGGATGTTGATCCTACAAAAGAGATTCAGAATACCATAAAAGAGTTAAATCCAATGAACGAAGTCAAAGATTCTTTTGCGAAAATTAATCCAATGGAAGATTTTCAGAAATCATTTGATGAAGTTCGTAATCCAGTAGATGAAATGCATCAAGCAATTCATCAAGACAATACAGTAAATGCAGCGTTGAAAGATGATGCACCAACTATGAAAGCTGTAGATCCTGTACAGGATTTGGAATTGGATGTGCAAGAAACAACAGAACCCGTTGTAGAAAATGTGGTTGAGCCAATTGTAGAGGAACCAGCGGTTGTTGTGGAACCAAAATCTGTAGACGAAGCATTAGGTTTAGGCGGATCAGTAAGTAGATAATGATACAAGATTATTTTGATTGGGATGTACAAATATTTTTGTATTTCAATAATTTAGGGAACGAAAAATGGGATTGGTTTTGGTTATTCGTAACCGATAAAAAAACATGGATTCCGTTGTATATCATCTTTCTCATCTTACTTTATGTAAAACTTGGTTGGAAAAAAACCTTATTGGCTGGAGTTTGTATTGCACTGATGATAGCGTGTGCAGATCAATTTACAAATATCTTGAAAAATTCTTTTCAACGTTTTCGCCCATGTTACACCGAATCGATTCAAGGATTATTTCGCCCGATAGATTGCGAGGGTAGAGGTAAATACGGTTTTACTTCGGCGCATGCATCTAATCATATGGCGATTGCAATTTTTATTGGAATACTGCTAAGACGCCATTACAAATGGTTACTTTATGTCTTACTTGTTTGGGCGTTAATGGTTGCTTACAGTAGAGTTTATGTCGGGGTACATTTCACAGGAGATATATTTTTCGGAACACTAATCGGAGTATTTTTCTCGATTCTTTTCTTGAAATTGTATTATTTCTTAGAAAAAAAATATTTGAAGAAGAATTAAATGTATATAAATTCAGAGATTTGCTTATCTATTTTATTTGCAGGTTCATTGATTTTAGGAATTAGAAAAATAAAGAAAGAAAAACATTATAATAGTATGTCAATATTGAAAAGCTATAAAGATGCTTTTGAATTTTTTGTGATTTCTACATTAACCTTTCTATTACTTATCTTTGATTTTTTCGGAATAATTCATCTTGATTAATATAAATTAAAAAAGTCTATAACAATTTGTTATAGACTTTTTTTGTATTATCAAACTGAATTTATTTCAGTTTCTCATCCTATTTGATAAAATAAAATTTTATTTATAGCGATCTATTATTTTAGAAATATTCTTAGTTTCTTCATTGAATGTTTTCCAATCACAAACAGAATTTAGATTAATAGAATATGTGCTATTAAGATTGGACATACTAATACTTATTTTCCCCACATAGTCTGTGCAAAATATTTCATTTTCATATGGAGTTGTAACTATTTTATAAATATTCTCTTCCAATGCTTTTTTATCGTTCTTAGAGATTTTGAATGATTTTGTTGTGTAACCATTGATATTCTTCCATGTTATAAATTCTATTGAATCAGAGTAATCATAAATTCTTATAGATAAATTTCTATAATCAATAGACATCATCCTATAACTATATTTTTTATTTACTTCTTTTTCTAACTTTTTTTCGCAAGAAATACTGAAAAATCAATAAACTAAAAATAAACAATAAATTATATTTCATAAAGAGTGATAATTATGTAAAATAGAAATCAGACTATTCCAAATTCTCGTCCAACTTCTTTGTTTTTTTAGCTTTCTTTTTGGCTAGAAATGTATTTAAATCATCATCAATTTCTGTTGAATCTTCATCACCCAAAAGATAGCCCCAAGGTTTTAATTCAGTCACATTATCAAAAACAATTTTCATCAACGCAAGTATTGGAATCGATAATAGCATGCCCATAATTCCCCACGTCATTTCTCCAATTACTAATCCAATAATCACAATCAAAGAATTGATTTTTACTTTAGAACCTACAATTTTTGGCATCACTACATTTCCATCAATTGCATGAATTGCAATAAATGCAATTATAACAAAGAACAATTTTGAAGCTGACATTGTAGCAAATGTGATTATTAGCGTTATAATTAACGAAATAACAATTCCTACATATGGAACAACATTTAGAACGCCAGTTAAAATAGCTAAAACAAATTTGTATTTAAGTCCAAGAATAGAAAATGCAATAAAGGATAAAATTGATACGACTAACATTTGTAAAAACAAGCCAATCAAATATTGTTTGACCATTTTTTGAATAGATGTAATGACATTATAAACCTGGTCGTGTGTATTTGAATTGAATGCGTAATATAAGAATTTTACCAAATGACGACGATAAATCAACAAGAAAACAATGTATAAAAAAGTGAACAAGACTGTAACAGCCATCGATGAAACAATAGAAATTACTTTTTCGATTACAATTGTACTCGTTTCGATAGTCGTTTTGACATTCTTTGTCAAATATTCCATTTGCGCATGCGAATTAACACCAAAGGTATGGTGAATCCAATCTTGCAAATTCATAAATGCTTCTATGATTTGTTTCTGAAACGTAGGCCATTCATTTGCTATTTCAGCCATTTGTATAGCAATCAAATAGAAAATTCCTAAGATAAATGCTGCAAAAAGCAAGGTGGTAATGATACTTGAAATAACACGTGGAATGCGTAAATATCTTTCGAAAAATGAACAAACGGGTGCTAATAATATTGAAATTAAGAAGCCTAATATTAATGGAACTAAAATTCCTTTACCTATTATTGAAATAAATGTTAAACAAATGATTGACAATAATGTGCAAGTTAGTTTTAAATAAAAAGGCCATTTTCTTATGACTTCCATAATTATGAGTGTTTTATTTTGACAATTTTTTAGATAAGTTGTATAAATATAGTTTTATTTCTTAAGATTTTATTTGAATCTTATGTATATTTCAATAAAAAAACCACGTTATAAAAACGTGGTTTTCAGAATATAGTGAAAAATATTATTTTTTCTTTGCATTTTTGTTTTCGTCAACGATGGTCATTTCATCAATCAAACGTTGCGCATTAGCATACTTGTCAACTACCCACAAAATGTAACGAGAGTCCACCATAATATTACGACAAATCTCTGGATCATAATTTAAATCTGACATTGTTCCTTCCCAAACACGGTCAAAATTCAATCCGATTAATTCTCCTTTTGCATTCAATGCTGGAGAACCAGAATTACCACCAGTTGTATGGTTTGTTGCAATAAAGTTTACAGGCAATTTACCATTTTTATCCGCGTATTTTCCGTAATCTTTTTTGTCATATAAACTTAACATTTGTTTTGGTAAATCATACTCATAATCACCTGGAATATATTTTTCCATTACACCTTCCATGTGCGTTACAGGTTCGTAATAAACCGCATCGCGAGGTTGGTAACCATCAACTTTTCCGTAAGTTACACGTAAAGTTGAATTTGCATCTGGGAAGATTTTCTTGTCTGTAAATACATCCATTTGCGCTTTCATATATGTACGCATCAACTTGTTGATTTTATCTTGATTCGCTAAATATGTAGGCGTTACTTTCGTTTGATTTGCATCTAAAATTAAACGAATTTGAGCAATTAAAGCATCTTCTTTTAAGGCTTTGATAAACTCAGCATCATTTTCAGCCAAAGTTTTGATATTTCCTAAAACAGATTGACCATTAATTTTTTTCGTTCCGTTGATTACCGAATTTCCTAAAGCTGTT
Source organism: Empedobacter sp. UBA3239 (assembly GCF_002362875.1). Lineage (NCBI taxonomy): Bacteria > Pseudomonadati > Bacteroidota > Flavobacteriia > Flavobacteriales > Weeksellaceae > Empedobacter > Empedobacter sp. UBA3239. The sequence continues at coordinate 17,267 of NZ_DEVJ01000057.1, forward strand.
TTGATATTTGCAGCTGTTGTAGTTGGTAATAAATTTTGAGGAACAACTTTGAAATAATTATCTGCTAAATCAGAAGAAATTGTTTTATCCAATTCTGGATTATAATCCTTGTGCATAGACGCAACTGTATTCAACGCTTTAGCTTTTGTTTCTGCGTAATTTTTTTGTCCAACCGAATTCAAAATATTGTTCAATGTTAACGCCATTCTGAATGTTTCTGAATTTGAGAAAAATGTTTCAGAATACATTGTGTACGCTAAATTATAATCTTGATTTGCTTTATTAACTTGATTTAATTCTGAAATAATATTCGAATATTCACCTTTTAATTTAGGATTTTTTGCAATACGATTCATAAATTCTTGCTCGTATTGTTGACGTTTTTCTACAGCTTTCGAACGGTTTAATCCTAAAACTTCACCAATCCATTTTTTATGTGCATTCGAAATACGCGCTTGTTTAGATGCATAAGCGATACGAGTTGCATCGTCTTCACGCATTTTTTTATCGATATGAGATAACGCAATTGTACGCACATTGATACGCGCAGGATCAATTACATCTTTTATTTGCTGGATAGAAGAAGCTGGTAAATATTCGTCCGTCGTACCTGGGAAACCATATACAAACGTGAAATCATTCTCGCTAATTCCCGAAATATTAATAGGTAAGAAATGTTTTGGTTTGTACGGAACATTGTTTGGTGAATAATCTGCAGGTTTGTTGTTTTTATCTGCATAAATTCTAAACATCGAGAAATCTCCTGTATGACGTGGCCAAACCCAGTTGTCTGTATCATTTCCATATTTTCCAATTGCAGAAGGTGGCGCACCAACTAAACGAACATCTTTGTATGTTTCTGTCGTAAATTGGTAATATTTATTTCCTTTGTAAAAAGGTTTGATAAATACTGAACGGTAAGATTCTGTCTTAGTTTTTGCATTAAAATCTTCAATATTTTTCTTGATGATTTTGTTACGATCTTCCTCCGACATATTATCGTTAACGCCAGCTAAAATTGCAGTAGTTACATCTTTAATATCTACAATAAAAGTAGCTGTTAAACCTTCGTTTGGTAATTCGTCTTTCAACTCTTTTGCCCAAAAACCATCTGTTAAATAATCATTTTCTAAAGACGAATGTGCTTGGATTTCTCCATAACCACAGTGATGATTAGTTAATAATAAACCATTTGGAGAAATAACTTCGGATGTACAACCGCCACCAAAGTGAGCAACTGCATTGTTGATACTTTTATCTCCAGTACTGAAAATGTCTTTTGATGAGATTTTCAATCCCATGTCTTTCATTTCCTTTTCATTCAATTCTGTTGGAATCCACATTCCACCACCTTGTTGTGCAAAAACACTAAAGTTTGCAAACAAAGCCATTAAAATAGATCCTTTAACGAATAATTTCTTCATTTTTATTTGATTATTTTGTTTACCGATTTCTTAGAATTCCAAAGATAAAGATTTTTATTCAATCGTTAATGTATGCTCAAAACCATTATTTTTAGTGAGATTATAAAAAATAATTTCGAGTATTTTTACAATCAAAATTTAGCTAAATGAAAAGAATATTAGTAGTTGGTTTAATGGTTTTAGGATTGCAATCGTGTACAATAAAAGAAGAATATGTCATAAAAGAGGATGGGAAAATTGATTATAATTATTCTTTAAATGGCAACGACCTAAAATCATTTATTCAAGATGAGTCAGGTTATAATGCGCTTTTGGATGAAAAAAAACAAGTTGTCGAAGATTTGAAAAAAGGTTTAACAATAGAAACTCTATTCAAAATAATGACAGATGACGAAGATTTTTTGAAAGATAAAAGAAGTAATGCAATCAATTATTTTGAGGAAAATAAGTTAGCATTCGAGAAGTTTAAACACCACAAAGTGTTTGTAGATTTTAATGAGTTAACTTATTCATCAGTATTAATTTCGAAACCAACTTCGATAAATAAGGAAAGTAAAGAATTGAATGATTTTTTGTTTAATTTATTTATCGCGATTGATAATCCGTTTAACACGAATTATTTAAATAATCAGAAAAATATAAACACGAACAGTTTTGAAATTGTATTCAATAAAAATGAATATGAAAAATTAATTAAAAGCCTAACAAGTAAATTTGATAGGAGAATGGAGGATAATATGATGTTCAATAAGATGTTTAATTATCAATTGATCATTCATGCACCAAAAAAAATAGTAAGTAGTACAAATAAAGATGCTAACCTTTCTTTTGATCAAAAAACGATCAAACTAAATTTTACATTTAACGATATTATTTCTGTTAAGAATAAATCAGTCAAAATTACTTATTAAGTTCTTAGTTTCGTAAATTTGACATTCGAAACACATTGTGAAATGAAACAAATTGTCGAATTCCAAGATTTAGGAATTAACAGAGATTACCAAGAGATTTGGGATTATCAAGAAAGTCTTTTAGCAGAAAATATAGCTGTAAAACAATATAATAGAGCGCAAGATAAGGAGGGAAGTTCAGATTTTAAAAATACTAGAAATCATCTACTTTTTGTAGAACATGCGCATGTTTATACACTTGGAAAAAGTGGACATTTAGAAAATATGTTGGCTTCGAGTGATAAATTAAATGAAATAAATGCAACTTTTGTGAAAACGAATCGTGGTGGAGATATTACCTATCATGGACCGCAACAATTAGTTGGTTATCCTATTATTGATTTGGATAATTTCAAGCCAGATATTCATTTGTATATGCGCAATTTGGAAGAAGTGATTATCAAAACTATTGCCGAATATGGACTAAAAGGTGAGCGTTCTCAAGGAGAAACTGGTGTTTGGTTGGATGTTGGTCGACCTTTTGCTCGAAAAATTTGTGCAATGGGTGTTAAGGCTTCACGTTGGGTAACAATGCATGGTTTTGCACTAAATGTGAATACAGATTTGCGTTATTTTGAATACATAGTTCCATGCGGAATTCACGATAAAGCTGTTGCTTCATTGGAAAGAGAACTTGGATATCAGGTAGATATGAACGAAGTGAAAGCGTTTACAAAAAAACATTTTGCAGAAGTTTTTGATGTAGAATTTAAATAAGATAACCCGTAGTGCATTTAGTTAATATTAATTTTTAAGTTGTTAATATT